>JBKJMY010000354.1:0-6120 GCA_046596115.1 Arenimonas sp. | reverse complement strand
GCGCAACGCGATGGGCGCAGTGAAGGCGATCAACGCCTCGCGCATGGCCATGCGCGGCGACGGCAAGCATCACGTGTCCCTGGACAAGGTGATCAAGACCATGCGCGACACAGGCCGGGACATGCAGGACAAGTACAAGGAAACCTCACGCGGCGGCCTCGCGGTCAACGTCATCGAGTGCTGAACCCGTCACGCACCAGGCAATGTGGGTGCTTTGTCCCTTGCGCCATCGCCCCGGCGGCGGCATAAGGGTAGGAAAGGGGGTCGCACGATGTTGCGCTTCATCCTGTTGACCGGCCTGTATCTGCTTGGCACCTGGTACGCGACCGCCTTCATCGGCGGTCCCGCGCAGGTGACCTTGTTCTGGCCGTCAGCCGGCGTCGCCTTTGCTGCGGTGTTGCGCTACGGCTGGCGGCATTCCCTGTTCATCCCGGCTGCGGTGTTGATCGCGCACCTTACCTTCGTGCCGGTTCCGAATCTTTTCGTGCCGTTTTCGGTGATGGCCAATTTTGCCGGTGCGCTGTTGGGCGCCTATGTCGTCCACAGCACCGGCGTGGTGCCCCGCGTCCGCGTTTCCAGCGGATTCGGCCTGCTGCGCGGCGGCCTGGTGATGGTCGCGACATCAGGCGCGATCGGCACCACTGGCCTGGTCGTTTCGGGAATGATCGATCCGGGGGCATTCTGGCCGGCGCTTTCGAAGTGGGCATTCGGCGACCTGCTCGGCATCGTCTGCATCACCTCGAGCATGTTGCTCCTGCTGTCGCCCGGCGGCTCGACCAATCCAGACCTTCCGGTGCCGGGCGATTATTCGGCGCCCCGGACCAAGGGCCTGTGGGTATTGGCGATGGCATTGTCGCTGGCCTTCGTCTATTGGGGTGGTTCGCAAAACGGCGTCTACGCGCTTGGCATGGTCGCCTTGCCGATGGCGATGCTTGTCTGGAGCGCATTGCGCTTTGAACCGATCTGGACTGCGCTTGGCACGTCGGTGACGGTGCTGTTCCTCACCACCCTCACCGGAATGGGCCTGGCTGGCTTCAAGGCGCCCGGCGGCAGCCTGGACTCGGCCCTGTTGCTCGGCTTCATGAGCCTGTTCGGCACCATTCCGCTGGTGCTGGTGGCATCCATCAACGAGCAGCGCATGGCCACGCGCAAAGTGCTGCGCCGCGCCACCACCGATGTCGCCACCAACCTGCCCAATCGCGCCGCGTTCGAGGAAGCCGTGCAGCGCGCGCTGGCAGGAGACGGGCCGGGTGATGCGCTGGCCTACATGGACCTGGACCATTTCACACTGATCAATGACACCGCCAGCCACGCCGCCGGCGACGCGCTCATCCACGGCATCGCCTCCCTGCTCAAGGCGCGGCTGCGCGCCGGTGACCAGGTGTTCCGGATCGGCGGCGATGAATTCGCCATGCTGCTCGCCGGTGACGCCGAGACCATGGAAATGCGCCTTCAACACCTGCAACGCGCGATCGAGAACTACCGCGTCGGCTGGCAGAACCATGTGCTCAACATCACCGTCAGCATCGGCCTGGTCAACTTCAAGCGCGGCCAGATCGACTATGCACGGCTGTTGTCATTGGCCGATGCGGCCTGCTTCACGGCCAAGGAACTGGGCGGCAACCGGGTGGTGTCGGCATCGCAGGAACCCGGCGAAATGCACGAGCGCACTCAGGCGATGCACTGGGCATTGCGTATCCGCGAAGCCATCGATCGCAACCTGTTCGAACTCGATTGCCAGTCGATCGCACCGCTCGGCGATCATCCGGTGGAAGGGCGGCACTTCGAAGTGCTGCTGCGCATGCGCGACCCGAAAACCGGCGAGCGGCTTGCACCGGACCACTTCATTCCCGCCGCCGAGCGTTTCCAGCTTGGCGTCGCGCTCGACCGGCACGTGGTGAACCTGGCGCTGGGTTGGCTGGAGGCGCGGCCAGAGGCGGCCGCCGATGTGCACACCTGCGCGATCAACCTGACTGCGGCATCCCTGGTGGACGAGGGCTTCGCCACCTTCCTGTACAACCGCGTACGCAATGGCAAGTTGCCTGCGTTCAAGGTCTGCTTCGAGGTCACCGAGACCAGCGCCGTGCGCGACCTGTCGCGCGCCCAGGGCCTGATCACCAAGATGCGCTCGCTCGGCTGCGCGTTTGCACTGGATGATTTCGGCACCGGGTTCTGCTCGTTCAATTACCTGCGCTCGCTGGACGTGGACTATTTCAAGATCGACGGCAGCTTCGTGCGTGACCTGGAAAGCTCCCCGCTTTCGATGGCGGTGATCCGCGCGATCACCGACATTGCGCACGTGCTCAACAAGCAGACCATCGCCGAGCACACCGAGAATGATGCGATCTTCGGATCGCTGCGGGCGCTGGGCGTGGACATGGCCCAGGGCTTCGGCATCCATCGCCCCGAGCCGATCGAGGATTATTTCGCGCGCCCTGCCAACGCTGCGTCAGTGGCGGCGCGACTGGCCGGTGCCGAACGCGGCTGAGCCACGGCGCCAGCGCGATCGAGCGCGGCAAGCAGGTCAGCAGCAAGGTCTTCGAGCGCCTCGATACCCACCGACACCCGCAGCAGGCCATCGCCGATACCGGCGACGGCGCGCGCCTCCGGCGACATCGCCGCATGGGTCATCGTCGCCGGGTGGGCCACCAGACTCTCCACGCCGCCCAGGGATTCGGCCAGGGTGTAGCACTGCAGGCCATCGACGAAGGCGCGCACCGCCGCTTCGCCGCCGAGCAGTTCGAACGACAGCATCGCGCCGAACCCGGATTGCTGGCGCGCCGCCAGCGCATGGCCCGGATGGCTGGGCAAACCTGGCCAATACACCCCGGAAACCGCAGGGTGGGCCAGCAATACGTCCACCAGCCCGGCCGTGTTTTCCTGATGCACGCGCAAGCGTGCACCGAGCGTGCGCAGGCCGCGCAGCGCCAGGAAGCTGTCGAACGGACTGCCGGTCAACCCGAGCGCATTGGCCCACCAGGTCAACTCCTGTGCCAGCTCGGGATCACGCGCGATCACCGCGCCGCCGACCACGTCGCTATGGCCATTGATGTACTTGGTGGTCGAGTGCAGCACCAGGTCGGCGCCCAGTTCCAGCGGCCGCTGCAGCGCGGGCGACAGGAAGGTGTTGTCGGCCAGCACCAGCGCACCGGCCCGGTGCGCGGCCTCGCAGACGAAGCGGATGTCGGTGATGCGCAACAGCGGATTGGACGGCGTCTCGATCCAGACCAGGCGCGGCTTGTCGGCCAGCGCTGCGGCCAGCGCGCGCGGATCGGTCAGGTCCACCGTGCGCAGGCGGAAGTGCTGCTTGCGCGCCAGCGCGGTGAACAGGCGCCAGCTGCCGCCGTAGCAGTCGTGCGGCACGACCAGCAAGTCGTCGGGCTCGAGCAAGGCCAGCACCAGGGTGATCGCGGACATGCCAGACGAGGTGATGATGCCCGCGCAGCCACCCTCCAGATCGGCCAGCGCGTCTCCAAATTGATCACGGGTGGGATTCCCGCTGCGGGTGTAATCGTACTGCCGCTTTTCATTGAAGCCGGCAAAACTGAAATTGCTCGACAGCACGATCGGCGGCACCACGGCGCCGTGCGCGGTGTCGGAATCGATGGCGGCACGCACGGCGCGGGTGGTGTGGGCAAAGGTGGTCATCAGCAGGTTCCTTCCAGGGCCGATCGGAGCGTGGTGGCGATTGCCGCTTCTTCCTTGAGGAAGGCGTCATGGCCGTAGCGGGAGCGAAGCAACTGCAGGCGGCGCAACGATGGCAAGCGTTCGGCCAGCGCGACCAGGTCCTGCACAGGCACCAGGCGGTCCTGATCGACGGCGACCACGGTGGTCGGCACGCGCACGTCGGCAGCGTCCACCTGATGCAGATCGATCGATTCGGACAGGCGCAAGAAGGCAGTAGGCGTGGTGCGGGCGACGTAGCGCGCACCGCAGGCGCGCAGGTAATCGTCCGCCTCGCTGCATGCCACATCGTCGCGCAAGGTCGGTGCCGCGGCGAAACGCTCGGCGAACTCTTCCGGCGTGCGATAGCTCAGCATTGCCAGCTGGCGCGCCAACGACAGACCGTCGCGGCTGGCGCCTTCGTCGCGGCCCAGGCGCGCGATGCGGCGCTGCAGTCCGCGCCACGCGATCGCGTAGGGATGCGCGCAGTCGCCACCACTGATCGCCACCAGTCGTGCCAGTCGCGCCGGATGCCTGGCCGCGAATTGCAGCCCGACCATCGCGCCATAGGAACAGCCGACGAAGGCCTCGATGCGTTCTACCTGCAAATGCGAGAGCAGGCGGGCGATCGCATCGGACTGGTCGGCGCTGTCGATCGGCAGGTCGAGCGCACCATCGGCGCCGACCCAGTCAATTCCAAGCACGCGGTAATGATCAGTATCCAGGGCACGACCTGGTCCAACCTGCGCGTCCCACCAGCCCGGCTCCGGAAAACTTTCGCAGGCCGCGGCATGGCGGCCCGCGGAAATGCCGCCGGCAACCACGATCCAGGGCGCGCCGTCTGCGCCCTGCCACTCCCAATGCAGTCGCGCCCGGGTCAGGCCAGCGTGGCGAAGCTCGAGGCCAAGCTCGAGCACGCCGCGCGCGGCGATCGATGCGGCGCTCGGCACGGCGGTCAGTGCGGCGGTCGGTACGGCGGTCGATGCCGCAATCGATGCGGCGGTCGATGCGGCGCTCGGCGCGGCGCTCGACGCGGCAGTCGATGCGGCGAACGCGAGGGCTTCGGCGGGGAAAGTGATGGTCGCAAGGGCCGGGATCGGCTCGCGGCTGATGCCGCTCCTGCTGGCAATGGCTGACATGGGTGTTGCGCTCCGGTCGGCCCATCGAACGCCGGCGGAGCGGAAGCTGCGGCTGCGGGCGCGGCCGGGGCCACGTTGCACACCCCATCTGCCGGTGGGCCGTCAGGCCCCTCCGCAGGAGTTGGCACCTTGCAGCACGCCGCAAAGGCGTTGCTGCAGGTTGCCCCGGCGTCATTGGGCCAGTCCCTCTGCCGGTCGTGATGGGTAGTTCGACGCCACTGTAGCCATCCCTGACGGCTGAGTCAATACATCAATCGCGATACAGCGATGTTTAACCCTGGCGCACAGTCCGAGGGTTCCGAATCGTCGCGCCGCACCGCACAATCGGCCCATGGCCCCCCGCATCCCCCGCTACCTGCCGATCGCCCTTCTGCTCGCCGGCTTCGCCCTGATCGCGGCCGCCCCCGCCATGCCATCGAGCAGCGTCTATCGCTGGGTGGACAAGGACGGCAACGTGCACTACGGCGACCATGCCGGCGCACCGCAGCAGGCGCAGAAGATCAGGGTCGACGTGCCGCCGCCCGATCCAACCTCGCTGGCCGAGCTTGAGATCGTGCGCGACGGCGATGCCTCCAACGTCTTCGTCAGCAATCGCCTGGGTGGCCCGCTGCAGATCTCCATCGGCCTGACCGAGGCAAGCAACGTGCTGACGCGCCCCGCCCTGCCCCTGCGGCAAATGGTGGCGGCCAGCCAGCGCGTGCTGGTGAGCCGGATCGAATCTGCCAGCGGCGCGGTGGCCAGCTACAGCGTCGCCATGACGGCCATGCCAGGTGATCCGAGCGCGATGCCCGAGGACGTTGTCTATGCACTGCCGCTCGACCAGGACAGCAACTGGACCCTCGGCCAGGGCTTTCACGGCGGCTTTTCGCATACCGACGATCAGAACAAGTACGCCGTTGACCTGATCATCCCGGAAGGCACGCCCGTGCTGGCCGCGCGCGATGGCGTGGTGATGCAGGTGGAGTCCGGGTTCGACCGCAATGGCCTGAACAAAGCCAAGTATGCCGAGCGCGCCAACCTGATCCGGATCGTCCACGACGACGGCACCATGGGCGTGTACGCACACCTGAAGGAAAACGGAGTCTATGTGCGCGTGGGCCAGCACGTGACCGTCGGCCAGCAGATCGCGGTCAGTGGAAATACCGGTTTCTCCAGCGGCCCGCACCTGCATTTCGCCGTGCAGGTGAACCGGGGCATGAAATTGGTCTCGGTCCCGTTCCGCATGGTCGGCGGCAGCAGTTTCCTGCCCCTGCCCGGCAGATAGTGGTAGCGGCTTGTGGGAGCGGCTTATGTCAGACCATCTGCGCGAAACCCACCG
>JBKJMY010000104.1:0-2899 GCA_046596115.1 Arenimonas sp. | reverse complement strand
CCTGGCCGGCGCGATACCCTCGCAGGCCAGGTCATCGCGCTAGCCAAGGCGTTGCGCCAGTCTCGCCGGTCTCGCCGGCCTCGCCCGCGTGCAAGGCGACCAGACGCAGGCACAGTTCGCCAAGCGAGCGCACGTCCTGGTCGTTGTGCGCAAGCACGCGGCGCAGGTTGCGGGCGTCGCCGCCGCGCAGGTAGTCGAGCCAGGCGCGGGGCGCTTCCGAGCCTGGCAGGTCGTCTTCGCGTTCCACGCCCAGCCAGCGTCGCTCGATCGTCGCCAGCCGGCAGTTTTCCCAGACACCGCGAAAGCGTCGTCGGGTCGGGAACAGCAAGTCGGCGTGGGCAAGCCCCTCAAGGGGATTGTGCATGCGCGCCAAGCGATACCGCGTTGCCAACAGCGGGGCGTCATAGCAGCGGCCGTTGTAACTCACCAGCGTCGTGTCGGGCGCCAGCCAGCCCGAGAAGCACTCCAGCATCGCTGCTTCGGCACCCATCGTGCTGATGTAGAGCTGACGCACACGCAGCCAATCACCCTGCCAGTCGGCCGCGCCGATCATGAAGGCGCGGGTGCCGGTGCCGCCGGACAGGCCGGTGGTTTCGGTGTCGAAGTGCAGCAGGCGCGAGGCCGCAACCGGTGCGCTCTGCACGAACGCCGGACCGACGAAACGAAGGTCGCAGTGCGACGCGACGTCAGTGCGTGCATATCGGTGCTCGACAAGACGCAGCCCGGGCACCAATTCCGCACCCGGCAGGTCGCGGTCCAGGGCGCGCGGGCGCGCCGACGCGATCACCCCCATGGCGCGGCTGCGAATACCGAGCAGTTGGCGAATTGAATCGGGCACCGGCCCTGACGGCGCCGACGGCAGCCCGGGATGCGATGCAGCAAATGCGCTGGCATGCGGTGACGGCGCAAGGCCAGCTTGCTGGCGCAAGCCTGCCAGTCGCTGAGCGAGCGCACTCATGCGCCACCCAGCAACGCGAGCACGCGTCGGGCGAGCATGCGCGGCGAGTCCTCGCGACCCTCATCGGCCGCCAACACCGGCCCGACGCATGCGGGGCAGCCGCCGCGGCAATCGCAGGCATCTACCAATTCTCCTGCGCGCTTGATCAGTTCTTCCTGGCGCCGCCACAGCGGCTCGCTGAGTCCGACGCCTCCGGGGAAATTGTCATAGAGGTAGACGGTCGGCGTGAAGCGCTCGCCGTCGGCATCATCGAGCCGGGCCAGCGAACCATCGGCGCCGCGCAGCTGGCCGCGGCCATTGCCATCGGCAGTCGCAAACCAGGCGCCATCGCCGCTGCCGACGGCCTTCTGCAGGTCCCGCGCATCGGCCATCACGGCAACCGTCGCGACCACGTGCAAGGCGTATGCCGCACCAAGGAAACCGTCTAGTGCCGCCTGGCGCGAACTGAATTCGCGCTCCAGCGCCGCTTGCGGCAATTGCCACCAGGCGGCGCTGGTGTGCAGTTCCTGGTCTGGAAGGGTCACCGGGCCGTAGCCGATGTTCTCATGCGTGTAGTAGCGGATCTTCTTGTAGCCGGACACGCGTCGTACCACGTGCACTTCGCCGTGCTGCGCGCTGCCCACGCCGGCAATGCAGCCGTCGAAGCGCTCAAGCACCTTGAGCCTGGTGTAGTCGATCGCATCGGTGTAATAGTCCACGTGGGTGCGCGTGACATAGGCTTTGCGGCCTTCCCAGTCCAGCCGCTCCACCTGGTATGGCGTGCTCTGGATCATGTGGATCGCGCCCTCGTAGAGCGTCAGCGCGGCGGCGGAATAATCCACCTCGGCGATGATCTGCTGGCGGCCGTCGGTGCGGTCCACCACCACGAAGTTGCCGTCGGCCACCGAGCGCAGCGACACCGCGATCGCCGGATAGCTGTCGGCGATCCATTCCCAGCGGCCGTTTTCCTGGTGCAGGACTTCGCTCTCGCCGAGCACTTCCAGCCAGGGCTGCGCATCGATGGGACCGAAGCGCTCGCCACGCAGGAACGGCAGTTCGAACGCGGCGCAGCGGATGTGGTCGAGCAGGATCAGCGGCTGGTCGGGCTGGATGCGCGCCTGCTCGGGCGTTGCGGTGGAGAAGAACTCCGGGTGCCGGATCAGGTACTGGTCGAGCGGTTGGCTGCCCGCGACCAATACGCCAAGCGAGGGTTGCTGGCGCCGCCCGGCGCGGCCGATGCGTTGCCAGGTACCGGCGACGGAGCCGGGATAGCCGTTGAGGATGACCACATCGAGGCTGCCGATATCCACGCCAAGCTCCAGCGCCGAAGTACTGACGATGCCGTCGATGCTGCCCTCGCGCATGGATTTTTCCACGGCGCGTCGCTCGGTCGGCAGGTAGCCGCCGCGATAGGCGCGGATCCGTGGTGGTTTGCGGGGATCGTGGTCGAACACATCCTTCAGGTACTTGGTCAGCACCTCGACCATGGTCCGCGATTGCGCAAACACAAGGGTCTTGAGTCCGGCGCGGATGGCCAGCCGGGCGATGCGGTTGCTTTGCGAGCGTGCCGAGGCGCGCAGGCCCAGGTCCGGATTGACCACCGGCGGATTCCACAGCAGCACGTGCTTGTCACCGGTCGGCGCGCCGCTCTCGGTGATCGCCGTGACCTCGTGCTCGATCAGCGCCTCGGCATGCGCCTTCGGGTTGCCGATGGTCGCCGAGCACAGGATGAATTGCGGATTGGCGCCGTAGAATGCGCAGACGCGCTTGAGCCGGCGCAGAACATTGGCGACGTGCGATCCGAATACGCCCCGATACGTGTGGATCTCGTCGATCACCACGTATTGCAGGTTCTCGAAGAACTGCGCCCACTTGGTGTGATGCGGCAGGATCGCCTGGTGCAGCATGTCGGGATTGCTCACCACGATGTCGCCGTGCAGGCGGATCGCCTGCCGCGCATCG
>JBKJMY010000067.1:0-2589 GCA_046596115.1 Arenimonas sp. | reverse complement strand
GGCAACTGCCGGGAGGTGCCGTGCCGTGGTTGGCAACCACGGTGATCTTCCTGCTGGCGGCGGCGCTGAGTTTTTCCCGAACCGGATTCCTTCTTGCGTGCCTGGCGAGCCTTGCAGCACTGCTTTCCCAGGCGAACTGGCGATCGCTGAATCCGTCCGGAAGTACCGGTGCGCTGGCCGCCCTGGCGGTGGCTGCCATCGCAGTCGGATATTTTGCATTTGACCGGTTGGGCGCCCGGTTCGCCAGCGACATCTCAACCGACCTGCGTTGGACCATGCTTTCCCGCGGGCTGCCCTTGCTCCAGGCCTGGCTGCCCTGGGGAAGCGGCCTGGGTACTTTCGGACCCGTCTACGGCATGACCGAGCCGCTGCAGTCGCTCGGGCAGTATGTTGCCGCACCCTACGCCCATGACGAACTGCTGCAGGTGGGAATTGAGGCCGGCTGGCCAGGGCTGTTGCTCGCCGGGGCCTTCGTCGGCTCCATCGCGGCCGCCGTTGCCGGCGCGTTCCGGCGTCATTCGCCCGCTGGCGATTGGCGCCGCGCAGCCGCCATTTCCGCGGTCGTCCCGCTGGTCCATTCGCTCGTCGATTACCCCCTGCGAACCTTCGCCTGCAGCTTGTTGCTCGCGCTACTGCTCTCCGTGTGCCTGCAACCGCCGAGCCGGGCGATGCCGGCGAGGGGCGAAACGCCATGACGCGCGGGCGTTCAAGTCCAATACAGTTTTTTTCCACCGCAAACGGCCGTTTGGCTGCACAATTTCGTCCGCCGGGGGGCCGATCGCGACCGCCCCGCACCACGAATCATCGTTTCCAGCGGCGCCGCCGTGGTCCCGGCCGGACTCAAACACCGGTCCGTTCCACCTCGCGTGCGGCGGACCGGAGCAAGCACCTCAACCGTCGGAGCACCAGATGAGAAACTATTCTGTTCGAAAACGCGTGTTGGTTACCGGTGGGGCCGGTTTCCTGGGCTCACACCTGATCGACCGGCTGCTGGCGGGCGGCAACGAGGTCATCTGCGCCGACAACCTGTTCACCGGTACCAAGCGCAACATCGACCACCTGCACGACAACCCGCGCTTCGAATTCGTCCGCCACGACGTGACCTTTCCCCTGTACGTCGAGGCCGACGAGATCTGGAACCTCGCCTGCCCGGCCTCGCCCATCCAC
Organism: Arenimonas sp.; assembly: GCA_046596115.1. Taxonomy (GTDB): domain Bacteria; phylum Pseudomonadota; class Gammaproteobacteria; order Xanthomonadales; family Xanthomonadaceae; genus Arenimonas. The sequence continues at coordinate 1,422 of JBKJMY010000067.1, read as the reverse complement.
TACAGCCACGATCCGGTGCAGACCACCAAGACCTCCGTTCATGGCGCAATCAACATGCTCGGCTTGGCCAAACGGCTGCGTTGCCGCATCTTCCAGGCATCCACCAGCGAAGTCTACGGCGATCCGGTGGTGCATCCGCAGCGCGAGGACTACTGGGGCAATGTGAATCCGATCGGTCCGCGCTCATGCTACGACGAGGGCAAGCGTTGCGCCGAAACGCTGTTCTTCGACTACCATCGCCAACTGGGCCTGGACATCAAGGTCGCGCGGATTTTCAACACGTACGGGCCGCGCATGCACCCCAACGACGGTCGCGTCGTTTCCAACTTCATCGTGCAGGCACTGCGCGGCGAGTCGATCACGATTTATGGCGAAGGACACCAGACGCGATCGTTTTGCTACGTGGACGACCTGATCGAAGGTTTCTTGCGGCTGATGGCGACTGAGCCCGGCTTCACCGGTCCTGTCAACCTTGGCAATCCGGCCGAGTTCACCATCCGCGAACTGGCCGAGCAGGTCATCAACCTGACTGGCTCCAAATCCAGCTTGGTCTTCATGCCCCTTCCGCAAGACGACCCGACCCAGCGCCAGCCAGACATCAGTCTGGCCAGCAGCAAGCTGGACTGGACCCCGAATGTGCAGCTCGAGGAGGGCCTGCGCCGGACCATCGAGTACTTCGACCGCCAGCTGGGCGAGGGACCGGACGGCATGGGCGGGCCTGGGGTGGAGCGCGCCGCGCGATGAGCCAGCCGGTCCCAAGAACCGCACTGCCCCTGCTGCTGCGGCTCTGGCACCACCTGCTCTCGCGGCACAGGTGGCAGTTTTTCATGTTGCTCGGACTGATGCTGGCAAATGCGCTGGCTGAAGTCGTGAGCCTGGGATTGCTGCTGCCCTTCCTTGGCATCCTGACCGCACCCGACCGGGTGATGGCTTACCCGATGTTGCAAGGCTACCTGCAGGCCTGGGGCATCCACTCGGCCCGTGAGCTGTTGCTTCCCCTGACCCTGGCTTTTGTCGCGGCGGTTGCGGTATCGGCGGCAATCCGCATGCTCCTGCTGTGGGCAACCACGCGCTTCAGTCTCTCGGCAGGCGTGGCGCTCAGTGGCGAGACCTACAGGAAAACGCTGTACCAACCCTACCTCGTGCATATGGCGCGCAACAGCAGCGGCGTCATCAGTGGACTGACAACCAAGATCAATACGGTCGTGTTCGGCGTGTTGACACCGGTACTCGTGCTGATCAGCTCGGCGCTACTCCTGGTCTCCATCATTGCCACCCTGGTGACCATCGATCCGCTGGTGGCATTGACGGCTGCCATGACACTCGCCGGTAGCTACGCCTTCATCACCTGGGCCAGCCGCAAGCGCCTGGCAGCAACTGGTTCTGTCCGTCGGAAATAAGCAGTCCGTTGCGTGCCAGGCG
>JBKJMY010000064.1:0-9880 GCA_046596115.1 Arenimonas sp. | reverse complement strand
CGGTGGTCACGACGCAGGCCGGCCATCAGATGCCCGATATTGAGCGTGAGCCAGCTCAGCCCACCCGCCGCAAAGCGAAGCGCCGCACGGCGCAGCCCCGGCGGCGCTCCGGCCATGTCGGCAACCCGCAGCTTGAGCAGGCGCTTGCCCGGGGTGGCGGCCCAGGCGCTGGCCTCGAATGCGATGAAATACACAGCCAGCACGCCGGCGCTTCGCAGTAGCGCACTGAACAGCGCGGACTGCATGCTGGCGGCCTCGGTCTCCAGCGACTGGCGAAGCACGGGATCGGACATGGCGGCATGTGCAAGGCCCAACAACGATTGCCTGCCACCCGCGCTGGCGGCCGACAGCATGGATTCCAGCATCCACGCCTGCAGCGCGTCGAACAGCGCAAAGCCGGCGTGGACCCCTCGTTCCAGAGGACCGCGGACCAGCAAGGCAAGCAGGGGCGTGAGCAACAGCAGGTCAACGCACCATGCAGCGGCGCGGCGTTGCAGGCCGGCGGGATGTTCGCCGGGATTGCTGGCATCGATGGGCAATGCGCCGGCGGCTGGGACATCGGCAGCAGATGGCGACGCGCCCTGTGCACCCGCGGCGGGTGCGGCGGGTGCGGCGGGTGCGGCGGGTGCGGCGGGTGCGGCGGCATGACGCGGCAGTGGGCGACCCAGCGCGTCGGTGCCGCGCGCGCGTGGATCAACCGGCGCGGGCATCGGCCTGGGCGCGGCGTTGCAACAAGCGCGCCATCACCACGCCCACTTCGTACAGCAGGCACATGGGCACCGACAGCATGATCTGTGACAGGCCATCGGGCGGGGTCAGGATGGCGGCGATGATAAAAATCGCGACGATCACGTAGCCGCGCCACTCACTGAGCTGCTTGGCATCCACCCAACCCAGGATCACCGCGATGACCACCGCCACCGGCACTTCAAAACTCACCCCGCCTGCCAGCAGCATCACCAACACGAAGTCCAGGTAATGGCTGATGTCGGTCATCATGCGCACGCCCGTCGGTGCGGTGTTGGCCAGGTAGGCGAACATCACCGGCAACAGCGCGAAGAAGGTGAATGCGCAGCCGGCGTAGAAAAGCACAGTGGCTGCCACCAGGATCGGCCGCGCCAGCCGCTTTTCGCGCTGATACAGGCCGGGCGCGATGAAGGCCCACAGTTGGTACAGCACGAACGGCGCTGACAGCAGCACCGCGACGAAAAACGCCAGCTTCATCGGCACGAAGAAGCCCGAGGTCACTTCGATCGCCACCAGCTGGCTGCCCGGCGGCAAAGAGCGCAGCAGCGGCTCGGCCAGTCGCGTGTAGAGCCCGTCGGAGAATGGCAACAGGCTCGCGAAGATGACGCTGAGCGCGACCACCGAACGCAGCAGGCGGCTGCGCAATTCCAGCAGGTGCGAGATCAGCGATTGTTCGCCGGTGGGCACGTCGGCCGGGGCGTCGGGGCTGGTCATCGTCGGCGGGCGGCATCAGCGCCGGTGCGGTCACCGGCACTGCCACCGTCACCGGCACTGCCACCGTCACCGACGCTGTCACTGGCGCCGAGCAACTCTCCCTGGGTGGGTGCCAGCCAATCAACCTGCGGACTGTCGGCCGGCGTCGGCGCAGCCGACGACGGCTCGGCCACGTCCGGCAGCAATGCCGCGGAACCATCCGCGCTGACATCGAGCGCAGCGTGGGGCGCGACAGGCGGCGCGATGGCAGCCGGCACGATGGCAGGCGTGAGTTCAAGTTCGGCGCCGGCTGCCGGGGCCGGATCGGCATCAAGTGTAGACGCGGTGGCCGCGATCGCCGCCAGCGGTGCCTGCAGTTGCGCGTCGAGTGCGCGCATCTGCGCGCCGGTCTCGGCGATCGCATCGGCGAACGGCTCGCGGATCTGCTTGACCAGTTCTTCCTGGGCGATCTCGCGCTCGAACTCGGCCTTCACCGAATACCACTGCGCGCGCGCGCGGCGCACCCACAGCCCGGCGAAACGCGCCGCCTTGGGCAGGCGCTCGGGTCCGAGCACCAGCAAGGCGACCACGGCGATGATCAGCAGTTCGCTGAATCCGATGTCGAACATGGCGACAGCTCAGTCGGCAGCGGACCTAAGGCTTGCGCGTGTCGTCGCGCAACTCGGCGTCCGGCGCAGGCGGTGGCGGCGGAGTGTCGTCGCCGTTCATTCCTTTCTTGAAGCCGCGCACCGCATCGCCCAGGTCGCTGCCGACGTTCTTCAGCCGCTTGGTGCCGAACACCAGCAACACGATCACCAGGATGATGACCAACTCTCTCCAACCGATACCCATGGCGATCACCTTCAAAAACGATCAGGCGGACAGGATACTCCGCTGTCCGCGGGCGGGCGTTACGTGGCGTCATGCAGCCTTACGTGGCATTACCTGGCCGGGTCGGGACCCTGGCGGACGGTACTTTCCTCAAGCTTGTCGCGGAAGCCAACGACGGCATCGGACCCCTCACCCGCGCGGCCCTCGAAGATCGCGCGGGCGGTCTTGCCGCGGCCATACACCGACTGGTTGGACTTGTTGTCGATGGCCAGGCGGGTGCCGTCCAGTGACACGCCGGCAAACAGGCCGCGGGCGCGCGAGTAGCTGTAGATTTCCGCCTTGAGCTGCTCGTCGGTGCTGGCCTGGGCGCTGCGCCCGACCGGGCCGGCGGCGACGCTGGCGTCGGCGCCCAGGGTGAACTTGCCGTTGACGATGGAATCCACGCCGCGGTCGGTGCGGAACACCAGGATCACGTCGGCCGACTGCACGCCGGCCTGGAACCCGAACGAGCCGCCGGTCAGGGTGATGAAGCTGGGATGCGACCAGGTGCCGTCAGCGCTGCGGACCGCGACCAGGCCCCGGCCGCGGCGCCCGCCGATGATGAAACCGGCCTTGACCACGTCCGGGAACACCGCGATCGCGCGGGCGTCCTGCAGCAGGTTGGTGGGAACGGACTCCTCGGGAATGCGCAGGATCTCGCCGAGCACGCGGCTGGCGTCGTTGGCACGCGCATCCTCGACGGTGCCGGCCGGCGCGGGCGCGGCGGCGGCAAACAAGCCCAGGGCAAGCAGCAGGGGGGCGAATCGGCGCATGTCGGATCTCCGGGAAAGGCGGGGGCGGCGCAGCAACGAATCCGACGTGAAGCCGCCGAAGACGCAGGTAATGATAATTTGAGTGGCCTGCCACAGGAACAGTTCCCCTCATGGCGTCTCCCTTTCGCGATGCCCCCGGCGCCGCACCGTCGTCGCGCCCGGTCCTGTTGCTGGTGAACCTTGGCACGCCCGAGGCGCCAACGGCACCTGCCGTTCGTCGCTTCCTGGCCCAGTTCCTGCACGACTACCGCGTGGTCGAGCTTACCCGCTGGCTGTGGTGCCCGATCTTGCACGGGGCAATCCTGCCGCTGCGTTCAGGCCCGGTGGCGCGCAAGTACGCGCGCGTCTGGCTGCCTGGCGGATCGCCGCTGATGGTGTACTCGCGCGCGCTGGCCGATGCCATGCAGGTGGCGTTGCCGGAGTTCGAGGTCGCGCTGGCGATGCGCTATGGCAATCCGTCGGTACCGGCAGTTCTGCAACAACTGCAGTCGCAAGGCATGGAGCAGGTGCTGGTGCTGCCGCTGTATCCGCAATATTCCGCGTCCACATCGGGCAGCGTGTTCGATGCGGTCGCCGACGAATTCTCCAGCTGGCGCCGCGTCCCGGCGCAGCGCTTCATCGCCGACTACCACGACGACGATGGCTGGCTGCAGGCCCTGGTCGCCAGCGTGCACGCACACTGGGCCGCGCATGGCCGCGGCGACAAACTGCTGCTGAGCTTCCACGGCCTGCCCGAGCGCATGGTGAAACAGGGAGATCCCTATGCCCGCCAGTGCGTGGCCGGCGCGCATGCGCTGGCGGCGCGATTGGGTATGGCCGATGGCGAGTGGGAGCTGAGCTATCAATCGCGTTTCGGCCGCGAGCAATGGTTGCAGCCGGCGACTTCGGAACGCATGGCCGCGCTCGGCGCCGAGGGACTGCGCCGGGTCGACGTCTTGTGTCCGGGCTTCGCCGCCGATTGCCTGGAAACCCTGGAAGAAATCGCGATCGAAAACGCGGAAATCTTCGTCAAGGCCGGCGGCGGTGAATTGCGCTACATCGCGGCCCTGAATGCCGATGTCGCACATGTCGCCGCACTGGCGGCGCTGGCGCGCCGGCACGCGCAAGGCTGGCTGCCATGAGCAGCCGCGATGCCGATGCCGCCAGCGCGTTGTGGCGTGCGGCGATCGCCGCGCGCACGCCTGCCACGCCCGCGGTCGTTGGCAGCGGCCGCGAGATCGCCATCGACACCGCGCGCGGGACGCTGTGCGCGCTGCGCAGCGGCAATCCCGACGGCGCCAAGCTGCTCGCACTGCATGGCTGGCTCGACAACGCCGCCAGTTTCATTCCGTTGCAGTCCGAGTTGGCCGACTTTGACCTGGTGGCGCTGGACCTGCCCGGGCACGGCGCCAGCGCGCATCGTGCACCGGGTTACGACTATGTCTTCGTGGACTGGATCCACGATGTGCTCGACGTACTCGACGCCCTGGGCTGGAAGCAGGCGATGTTGCTCGGCCATTCGATGGGCGGCGCCATCGCCAGCATGGTCGCGGCGGCGGTGCCTGGGCGGATCACCCGGCTGGCGCTGATCGAGGCACTGGGCCCGGTCTCGGGTACGCCATCGGAAGCCGGCGAGCGCCTGCGCAAGGCGGTACCAGCACGACGCGCATTGCGCATGGACAAGGCGCCGCGGGTGATCGCCTCGCTCGAGCAGGCCGTCGCGGCACGGCTGGCGGTGTCGTCGATGCACCCCGATGCCGCGCAACTGATCGTTGCACGCAACCTGCGCCCGCTGCCGGGAGGCGTGACCTGGCGCAGCGATCCGCGCCTGACCCTTCCAGGCCACGTGCGCACCGACGAGGCAGTGATCCTGGATTGGCTGCGGCACATCGAGTGCCCGACACTGGTGATCGCGGCCGATCCGGCGCCCGAGTATTTTTCGCCCGAGGCGCGCAGCACGCGGCTGGCGCAACTGCGCGACGGGCGGCTGCGCATAATCCCCGGTGGGCACCACCTGCACATGGAACAACCCGAGCTCGTAGGCGCGGAAATCCGTTCCTTCCTTGCACCGGGCGCTCTGTGAATCCCGCGTTCCGTGAAGCCCGCGCTCCGTGACTAGCTGCTGACGCAGCGGAGCAGTTCGGATTTCAAGGCCATGCCTTCGGTGTGCAGGTAGCTGCGTTCATCGCGCCACTGCGGCCAGCGCGCCTCGACCTCGCGCCAGAACCGGCGCGAGTGGTCGCGATGCAACAGGTGGCACAGCTCATGCACCAGCACGTATTCGAATGCCGATGGACGGCCGAGTACCAGTGACAGGTCGAGCGACAGCGCATCGGTGGGACTGAGCGATCCCCACAGCGACGCCAGCGGGCGCAGCCGCACAGCAGAATGCGCGCGCGGCAGCGTGGCCAGGTACTTCGGCAGCCACTGGCCGACATCGCGGCGCGCCTGCTGCAGGTAGAAATCCTTCAGCGCCGAATGCAACTGGCGCAGCGACGCACGCGCCGGGCGGTGCACGACGATGCCGTGGTCATCCTGTTCCAGGCGCAGGTAGCGCCCTTCGCGCCAGTCCAGTGGCAGCCACTGGCCGCGCAACAGCAGCGCGCGATCGGTGTCGGGTGAGAACGGCAGCGCGGCGAGCACCGGCCGTTGCGCCAACTGCGCGGCCAGCCACGCGCAGTGTTCGTGCAGGAAGGCAAGCGCGGTGCGTTCCGCCGCACGTGTTGGCAGGGTCAGGCGCACGCCGCGCTCGTTGACGATCAGGCGCAGCCGGCGTGCCCGCGCATCGCGCACCCAGCGCACGCTGACTGCGTCGCCATCGGGCAGCAGCAGCTCGCGCACATCGTCGAGCGCGCGCGACGGCGTGCGCGGCGGTGGGGCGGAACGCAACCAGCTCATGCCCTGCGCCCGGCCTTGAACAATCCGAGCTTGGTGGCCGCCTGCGCGCGCACCTTGGCCCGCAACCAGGCGCTGCCGCCGAGCAACAGACCCGACACGCCCAGCGCCTGGCGCGACCAGGCCCAGAAATTGAATGCGTCGCGGTGCGCAGTGATCAGTCCGTCGCGAAACAGGAAGCGCGCGTTGATGGTGTTGTGCACCCGCCGGCCGGTCGCGCTGAAGCGATACCAGGCCTGCCAATGCGCGCTGCCATGCAGGTCGTCGGCGGTGATGCCGGTGAATTCCAGGTGCCATTCCCCGGGCCCGTTGGCACGGCTGGCCTGGCACAACATCACCCACATGGCGGCGATCGTGTCGCGGCCTTCGAGGGTGAACACTTCGTCCTCGAAGCTCGCCTCAGGGGCGTAGCATGCGGCCATGGTGTCGGCATCGAGCGCGGCAAATGCGGCGTAGAAGCGCCCGATCGTGACGGCGTTGGGATGCAGCGTTGGCGACGGCGGCGCAATCGGTTCCATCGCCGGAGATGATAGCGCCAACTCAGCCCGCCTCGGGCCGGCTGAGTTGCAATGTCGCTTCCAGCGCGCGGAACAGACGCGACACTTCGGCCGCCATCACGGCAAAGCGCGCATCGAGCTCCGCCGCCAGCGAATCGCGTTCAGTGGTCTCGAGCTGATCGACGGCGCCATCGAGGAACTTGAGCTTGCGCAGCACCAGGTCCTCACCCAGCACGAAGCCGACATGCGCGTCGAAATCCAGCGCCAGTCGCGACACCTGCTTGCCCGATTCCAGATGCTTGGCGATCTCGTCGCCGAGCAGGTCCTGGCGCTGGCACTTGACCACCGCGCCGCCCTCGACCGGGTCCTTGAGCTCGCATTCGTCACCGAGCACGAAACCCTCCGGCAACGGCTCGCCAGCGATCCAGCCGGTCAGCCGCTGGCGCGGCGACACTTCGGCGTTCAACGGCAGCGCCGGGAAACTGCCCAGCGCCTGGCGCACCGCGCTGACCACGTTCTCGGCCGCCTTGCGCGACGAGGTATCCACGGCGATGAAGCCCTGTGCCAGGTCAAGCATGGCGTTGACGCGACTGGGGCGCACGAAGGCGCGCGGCAGCAGGTCGTGGATCACGTCTTCCTTCAGCGCGCGGCGCGCCTTGCCGCCCAGCTTGCGCGCGCCTTTTTCCTCGATCTTGGCGATCCGTTTGCCAACCTCGTCCTGGATGACGCTGCCCGGCAACAGCCGGTCCTCGCTGCCCATGGTGATCCACAAGGCATCACCGACACGATGGGAATACGCCGGTTCATCGCGGCCAAACGGCGGCACGAAGCCACGCGAGCTGGGCTCGAGCGGGCCGACCGGCTTGAGCGCAAACTCGGCCAGGGTGGCTTCGATGTCGTCGAATTGGGGGCGCAGCGCGGGATTGAAGCGGAACAGCGTCAGATTACGAAAAAACATCCAGGATCCGTCAAGCGAAATGCAGTCGCGCAGTTTACCCCTGTCGCGCCTGCCGGTGCGGCGTTAAGCTGGCGCCATGGGCGAGATGCAGGATCCGGCGAAGCTTGGCGAACAGCTGCTGGAGCTGCGCCGGGAGCACCGCGACCTTGACATCGCAATCGCCCGGCTGGTCGCCGACCCCGGCGTTGATCAACTGGCGATCAAGCGGCTGAAGAAGCGCAAGCTGCGCATCAAGGACATGGTCGCCTACCTGGAAAACCAGCTGATCCCCGACCTCGACGCCTGAACCGCGCGCCAGCTACTCCGCCGCGGGCGGCGCGACGATATCAGCGGCGCCGACGGTCTTGGTGATGGTGTGGCGCAACTCGCGACTGAGCACCAGCTTGGCGTCTTTTTCCCAGGCATTCAGGCGTTCGTCGAAATCCAGCTTGCCTTCCGGCGTGGTCCAGACCAGTTTCAGGTCGCGCATCTTGCCGATGAAGCCGCGAAAGAGTGTTTTATCGAAAAACTCCGGCGCAGCCGGTGCATACAGCAGTGACAACCGTTGCGCGGCCAGGTGGCAGAGCGTTTCCAGCGCGCCGGCCGACAGCGTGCCCGGGCCGTTCTTGACCAGGGTGGTGATGGCGATGAAGTAGCGCTCGAAGGCCTGTTGCAGGCTGTGCGCGATCGCGCGCAGGCGGAACACTTCGTCGGTCTGCCCGGGGCCGCGCGAGAGGATGCCGCCCTCCTCGTCGTTGACTGCATGCAACAGGCCTTCGGCGACAAACAGGTCCGCCGTGGCATCGAGGCGTTCGACAAACTCGTTCTCGCTCCAGGGCAGGAACAGTTCCTCCTGGATGAATGGATAGATCGTGCGTCCCAGCCGAAGCATGCCCGCGCGCGAGAGCCGGCGATTGTTCTGGAAGCACAGCGCGACCCAGGCCGCCGCCGAAAACAGGTGCAGCACGTTGTTGCGCGCGTAGCTCTGCAACACCGCGATCTCGCCTTCCAGGCTGATCACGTCCCCGAGCGGGTGCGCGCGGCGCGCCAGCACACCCAGCTTCTCGCCATAGGCGATGATCTCGACGGGGTCCTGCTCCGTAACCGTGACCCGGTCGGAATACGGCAGCAGTGCCAGCAGTTTCTTCGACAGCGCCAGCTGTGCCAGCAGGTCGGATTCGGCCATCGCGTGCTTGGGCGTGGACAGCAAGGCGATCGCCAGCAGGTTCACCGGGTTCACGTCGGCGGCGCGGTTGATGTTGACCTGGATGCGCTGGGCGAGATCGTCAACCACCTCGTTGAACCAGGTCGGCTTTTCCTCGGCCATCTGCGTGCGCCAGTCCGGATCGTTTTCGGCCAGCACGTCATCCATGCGGATCGGCTCGCCGAAGTTCACGGTGACCTTGCCGTAGTGCGAACGCAGGATCTCGGCGATGCCGCGCAGCAGGCCCCAGATGCTTTCCTTCGGCTTGGGCTGGCCGGTCAGTTCATCGAGGTAGCTCTTGCCCTCGATCAGTTTTTCATAGCCGATGTACACCGGCTGGAACACCACCGGCCGGCGCGGCGCGCGCAGGAATGCGCGCAGGGTCACCGCGATCATCCCGCCCTTGGGCGGCAGCAGACGGCCGGTGCGCGAGCGCCCGCCCTCGATGAAGTACTCCAGCGAAAAACCGCCGCCCACCAGTTGCGCGACATATTCGGAAAACACCGCCGCATAGAGCGCATTGCCACGGATGCTGCGGCGCAGGAAGAAGGCGCCGCCCTTGCGCAACACCGGGCCGATCACCGGCAGGTTGAGGTTGTCGCCGGCGGCGATGTGCGGCGGCACGATGCCGTGCTGGTACAGCAGGTAGCTCAGCAGCAGGTAGTCCATGTGGCTGCGATGGCAGGGCACGTAGACGATTTCGTTGCCGGGGGCCACCTGCTTGAGCTTGTCCAGGTGATGCATGATCACGCCATCGTAGATCCGGTTCCAGAAGCCGGTCAGCACGAAGCTCAGGCTACGCACCACCGGGTTGGAATAATCGGCGGCGATTTCCCAGGCAAATCCATGGGCCTTCTTGTAGGCGTCGAGGTATTCGCTGCCATCCTTGCGCGCCTGGTCGGTGATCGCCTTGCGCACCGGTTCGGTGTCGAGCACGCGATCCACCAGCAGCCGGCGCGTACTCAGGTCCGGACCGATCACCGCGCTGCGGATGCGGTGAAAGTGCGCGCGCAGCACGCGCGATGTCTTGCGCACCGCGCGCTCGTGCGAAAGCTCCTCGGCAAGGATGTCGCGGACCCGGAAGCTGGGCGAGAACTGCACCACGGTGTCGCGGCCATTGAGCAGGATCGCCAGCAATCGCCGGAAACGTCCCACCAATGCCCAGTGTTCGGAAAAAAGCACCGAGAACCAGCCCGACTGCCGCGCCGGCGCGCGACCAACGAAGATCGACACCGGCACCAGTTGCACGTCGAGCCCGGGCGAGACGCGGTGCGAGGTCAGCAAG
>JBKJMY010000006.1:0-6438 GCA_046596115.1 Arenimonas sp. | reverse complement strand
AAGTCCATGGACTTTATCTGGGGGCGCGTGCACGTCAGGTCAAGCACGCGTGACGACTCGAGCACGCGTGACGATTCACGCACGCCTGACGATTCAAGCACGCGCCGCGCGCCAGGCGTTCCAGAACACGCGTGGCGCGGCGCCAGGCGCGAAATCGTCGCCGCGCCGGGACAGGCGGGCCAGTCGAAGGGCATCAAAGCGCGCCCGCGCGCGGCGGAAAGGCGTGGCGCCTTCAAGATGAAAGGGCTGGGCAGATCGCAGGGCAATCGCCCAGTCGCGCAACAGGGCGGTGGGCAAGTCCACGGCGACGTCGGCACGGGTCAGGCCATGGCGGGCGAGCAGGTCCATCGGCACGCCGGCCAGGTCATCGTCGGCCAGGCCCCGCGGCAACTGGAACAGGCGCCAGTGCACCGACAGCGAGCGCACTGCCGCCGGATCCGGCTCGCCTGCCGCTGGCTCCGGCGCAGCATGGCCTGGTGCGCCATGCGTCGCGCCGAACAGGTTTGACTCAACCGTCAGCACCGCCTGCGCGAGCGGCTCGAGCAAGGCAAGGCTTTGTCCCGCATCGGCGGGGCGCATCGCATCATCGGCCGGAATCGCCAGTTCGCGCGCCAGCAGGTGCCAGGGCGCTGGCGTGCCAGCAAGTTGCCGCGACAATGGATGGCGCGGCTGGCCTGCGCCAATGGCGCGCAATTCGTCCGCCCACCAGGCGCGCTTGGCATCGGCAACCGCGGGTTCGCGCATTTCGAAGCGGACTTCGCGCAGTGCATGCAGGAGCGCACCCCATGCGGCAAATGTCGGGCGCCGCGCCGGCGCGCAGAAATTCAGCGCGAATTGCATTTCAGGTTCGCGCGCCAGCCACTTCGCGACGAAAGGCTCAACCGCGTCGTGCGCATCCCCAGACATCAGCGCGACAGCATTCCGGGGCGCAGGAGGTCCTCGGGCGCATCGCAAAGTGCATCGGCGCCCCAGGTGAGCGGATCATCGCCGTCCATGCGATAACCCCAAAGGACGGCGATCGACTTCATCCCGGCGCGGCGCGCTGCTTCGATGTCGCGCTGGTCATCGCCGACATACACGCAGGCGCCGGCGGGCACGCCCAGCAGGCTCGCGGCGGCCAGCAACTGGTCCGGATCGGGCTTCTTGCGCGGCAGTGAATCACCGCCGAACAGCGCTGCGCAGCGCGCGGTCCAGCCCATGCTCTCGACCACCGGCACGGCCAGGTAATGCGGCTTGTTGCTGACCACGCCCCAACGTGAACCTGCTGTTTCTATGGCATCCAGCACGCTGTCGATGCCTTTGAATGGCGTACTGTGGATGGCGACTGCCTGCGCATACACATCCAGGAATGGCTGCAGCCGGGCTTCGCGGTCGTGCGCCGCGAGGTCGGGAAACGCCACCTCCAGCATGGCGCGCCCGCCACGCGAAACCGCAGGTCGCAGGGTCGCGAGCGCCACCGGGGCGCGGCCTTCGCCAGTGAGGATGGTGTTCATCGCGGCGAGCAGGTCCACGGCGCTGTCCACCAATGTGCCGTCGAGGTCGAACAGCACCAGCGGTGCGATGCCCGTCATCGCCGCATCACCGGGCCGCGCATCACCAGGCGGTGCATCACCAGGCGGTGCATGATCAGGCTGGACGTCACCAGGCCGTGCGTCACCAGGCCGTGCGTCACCAGGCCGGGAGTCACGCCTTCACCGCGCAAGCCAGGTAATTGACCGAGGTCGCGCCACCCACCCGCGCGCTGCGGCGGACCGGATCATAGGCCAGGCCACTGACGTCCTCGAGCTGCAGGCCCGCAGCGCGCAGCCAGCCGCCGAGTTCGGACGGACGGATGAAGCTGCCGTAATCGTGCGTCCCGCGGGGCAGCAGGCCGGCGATGTATTCGGCGCCGACGATCGCCGCTGCGAATGCCAGCGGTGTGCGATTGAGCGTGGAAACGACCAGGCGCCCGCCGGGAGCGAGCAGGGTCGCGCAAGCCTGCAGCACGGACTCCGGATCTGGCACGTGCTCAAGCATCTCCATGCAGGTGATCGCATCGAACGCGCCTGGCTGTTCGAGCGCGATCGCCTCGACCGATTGCAGGCGGTAGTCCACGTCAAGACCGGATTCCAGCAGATGCAAGCGCGCGACCTCGACCAACTCGGGCGCAAGGTCGAGCGCGGTGACGCGCGCGCCCTCGCGGGCCATCGCCTCGCTCAGCAGGCCAGCACCGCAGCCGACATCCAGCACCCTGGCGCCACGCAGCGCGACCCGCGCGCCGACATAGCCCAGCCGCGCCGGGTTGAGTTCGTGCAGCGGTCGCTGCGGGCCATCGGGATCCCACCAGCGGCGCGCGAGTGCACCGAACTTGGCAAGTTCCGCCGCGCTGGCATTCACCGGCCCGGGCGTGGACTCAGACACCGGGGCGCACCGCCGCAATCCGCTCGCGCCACTCGCCGGCACGCGCCAGCAGACCGGCCACGTCCATGTCCGCCAACTCACGGTCGGCAAGCTTGCGCCGCCCGGCGATCCAGGCATCGCATACCTGCTGCCGGCCGGTGGCATACACAAGTTGCGAGATGGCGTGATACATCGGCTGGGTCTCGACCGCATCCATTGCAACGCAGATAAAATCCGCCTGCTTGCCCGCTTCGAGCGATCCGATCCGGTCACCCAGGCCGAGCGCACGCGCGCCATCGAGCGTCGCGGCGCGCAGGGCGCTCGCGGCATCCATCGCCGTCGCGTCGCCCGCAACGCCCTTGGCCAGCAAGGCCACGCAACGCATCTCGTCGAACATGTCCAGGTCGTTGTTGCTTGCGCAACCATCGGTGCCGATCGCCAGGGTGACCCCGGCGCGGCGCAAGGCTTCGGCCGGACAGAAGCCGGACGCAAGTTTCAGGTTGGACTGCGGGCAATGCACCACCGACACGCCGCGTTCGGCGCACAGGGCAATTTCCGCCGGCGTGAGCTGGGTCATGTGCACCGCGATCAGCCGCTCATTGACCAGGCCGAGGCGATCCATGCGCGCCAAGGGGCGCTGGCCGTGTTCCTTCATCGAATCGGCCACTTCTTGCGCGGTCTCATGCACGTGGCAATGCACCGGCAGGTCGAGCTGCTCGGCGAGCATCCGGACCCTCGCGAAACTGGTATCGCTCACCGTGTACGGCGCATGCGGTGCGAAACTGAAGCCGACCAGCGGATCGTTGCGATAGTTGTCGCGCACGTCCAGGCTCTTGTCGAAGTATTCGGCAGGGCTGGCGGCCCAGGCCGAGGGAAACTCGATGATCGGCAAGCCGACCACCGCGCGAAACCCGAGGCGCCGGTAGGTCGCTGCCTGTACATCGGGGAAGAAATAATTTTCGTTGCAGCAGGTGGTGCCGCCGCGCAGCATCTCGGCGACCGACAGTTCAACGCCGTCTGCAATGAACGCCGGGCCCATCACGGCAGCCTCGATCGGCCAGACGTGTTGGGTCAGCCACGGCATCAGCGCCAGGTCATCGGCGACCCCGCGCATCAGGGTCATGGGATTGTGCGTGTGCGCGTTGACCAGGCCCGGCAACAGCACGCAGTTCGGTCGGCTGATGGTCTCGCGCGGCGAGTAGGCGGCGTGCGCATCGGCACGCGGCAGCAGCGCGACAATCCGGTCGCCGTCCACGACCAGCGCGTGGTCCTCGAGGACCACGCCATGGGGGACCACGGGCACGATCCAACCGGCCTCGACGAGCAGTCCGCAGGGCGTCCTGGTATCGGTACTCATGGGCGCGCCGCCGGCTTACTTCACCCGGCCGACGTAGTCGCCGGAACGGGTGTCGACTTTGATGATTTCTTCCTGGCCCACGAACAGCGGCACGCGCACGGTGGCACCGGTCTCGAGCTTGGCCGGCTTGCCGCCGCCGCCCGAGGTGTCGCCGCGCACGCCCGGATCGGTCTCGACGATCTTGAGCTCGACGAAGTTGGGCGCCTGCACTGCGATCGGCGAACCGTTCCACAGCGTCACCACGCAGTTCTCCTCACCCTTGAGCCACCGCCAAGTGTCGCCTACCGCAGCCTTGTCGGCCTGCACCTGCTCGAAGCTCTCGGTCTGCATGAAGTGCCAGTACTCGCCGTCGTTGTAGAGGAACTGCATGTCGGTATCGAGTACGTCAGCCACTTCCAGCGCGTCAGTCGCCTTCATGGTCAGTTCAACCACGCGGCCGGTCTTGATGTTGCGGTACTTGATGCGGGTGAACGCCTGGCCCTTGCCCGGCTTCACGTACTCGGTCTCGGTGATGACGCAAGGGTCGCGGTTGACCAGGATCTTGGCGCCGTTCTTGACGTCGTTCATGCCTAAGCTGGCCATCTGCTGCGCTCCGTGAATACAAAAAGCCGCCGGTGACAGCGGCTACAATGGATGGGTCGGCCCGCCGCAACCTGGCCAACGGCGACGCCCTGAGCCCTCCATGATACCCGCACACCCCTTCCCCGCCCAATCTGTGCGCTGGCAATCGCTGTGGCGCGATGCGTTCCGCGACCCGCGCGAACTGCTTGGCTTCCTTGGCCTGGACGCCGAGTGCGGGCGGATCTCCGAGGCCGCGGCCATGGCGTTCCCGATGCGCGTGCCGCGCGGCTTCGCGGCGAAGATGCGCCACGGCGACCCGGCTGACCCGCTGCTTCGACAGGTCTTGCCCCTGGTCGATGAAGAACGGGTCGTCCCCGGGTTTACCCAGGACGCCGTCGGCGACACCGCGGCCCGCGCCGGTCGCGGGCTCTTGCACAAGTATTCCGGCCGCGCCCTGCTGGTCGCCACGGGCAGTTGCGCCGTGCATTGCCGCTATTGTTTCCGGCGCCACTTCCCCTACGGCGAGGAAACCGCTGCGGCCGATGGCTGGCGCGACGCATTGGACTACCTGGCCAGGAATCCCGACGTGGATGAAGTGCTGCTGTCCGGAGGCGACCCGCTGTCCCTGGCCACGTCCAAGCTCAAGGAGCTGACCCAGGGGCTGCGCGCGCTCCCCCAGGTCCGCCGCCTGCGCCTGCATACCCGGCTGCCGATCGTGCTGCCGGAGCGGGTGGACGCAGAACTGGTCGACTGGCTCGCCGGCTTGCCCTGGCCGGTGGCGATCGTCGTGCATGCCAACCATGGCAACGAGTTGGGCCCCGATGTTGCCGCTGCCTGCGCACAGCTTGCCGGTGCCGGCGCCCGCCTGTTGAACCAGTCGGTGCTGTTGCGCGGCGTCAACGACGATGTCGGCACATTGGCCGATCTCTCGGCCGGCCTGTTCGATATCGGCGTGCTCCCCTACTACCTGCACCAGCTTGATCGCGTGGCCGGCACGGCGCACTTCGAGGTCGACAACGGCCGCGCCCGCGAGCTGCTCGCGCAATTGCATCGCAGGCTCCCCGGTTACCTGCTTCCGCGGCTCGTGCGCGAAATCGCGGGCGAGCCCGGGAAATCGCTTTTGTGATGGTGGTCGCAGTATGGGTTCTGGTACATTCAAGTTATATTGGCTAACGCATTGAAACAGCAAGGAACCCTGTCGATGGCACAGCAGGAAGCCGTCATCCGCCTGCTCCTCGTCGAGGATCAACTGGAAGACGCTGAGCATCTGATCAGCATGCTGCGCAATGGCGGCATGGCGATCCGTCCACAACGCCCCGAGTCCGCCGAAGAACTCGACGCGCTGCTGGCGAGCACGAGCGTGGACATGGTCCTGGCGCAAAGCGACGCACGCTACATTCCTTTTGATCAGGTCGCCAGGAAGGTCGAGGAAACCGGAAAGGACATCCCGGTGCTGGCTGTTGCCAATGCGCTGGACGAAGCCACCGTAATGGCGCAGATCGCCACGGGTGCGCGCGATGTCGCCCTGCGGACGCGGCCCGAGCACGTGCAGTTCGTGGTCCGGAATGAATTCCTCGCCTTGCTGGGTCGCCGCGGCCTGCGCCACCTCGAAGCCGCCTTGCGCGAAACCGAGCGTCGCTGCGATGCACTGATCTCGTCCTCGCGCGACCCGATCGCCTACGTCCACCAGGGCATGCACATCCGCGCCAACCAGGCCTACCTGGAAATGTTCGGATTCAAAGATTTCGAGGATATCGAGGGCCTGTCGGTCCTGGACCTGCTCGCACCCGACCACGCCGACAACTTCAAGCAGTTGCTCAGGCGCATCGACAAGGGCGAGTCACCGCCGCGTGACCTGGCCATCCGGGCGCGCAATCCGGAGACCGATGCCGAGTTTGACGCCAGGATGGAATTCACGCCGGCAACCTACGAAGGCGAGCCCTGCCTGCAGATTGTGTTCCGCCAACAGACGGTGGACGTGGAAATGGCGCGCGAGCTGGATGCATTGCGCCAGCGCGATCCGGTTACCGACCTGTTCAATCGGCAGCACTTCATGGCCGAGCTCGAGGCCGCCGTGGCGGTTGCCGCGGACGGCAAGGGGCACCAGTCCTTGCTCATGATCGAGGCCGACAACTACGAAA
>JBKJMY010000335.1:0-16440 GCA_046596115.1 Arenimonas sp. | reverse complement strand
GGCCCAGTAGCATTACGCCGGCGCCTCAGCCGAGGCCCACGGACACACCGGACCGCATTTCCCCGAACGTACAGGCAGGAGATACACCATTGGCTGAAATAATCGTAGTCACATCCGGCAAGGGCGGCGTGGGCAAGACCACCACCAGCGCCAGCATCGCCTGCGGCCTGGCCAAGGCCGGCAAGAAAACTGCGGTGATCGACTTCGACGTCGGCCTGCGCAACCTCGACCTGATCATGGGCTGCGAGCGCCGCGTGGTGTACGACTTCGTCAACGTCGTGCTCGGCGAAGCGTCGATCAAGCAGGCCATGATCAAGGACAAACGCTTCGATAACCTGTACGTACTGGCCGCTTCGCAGACCCGTGACAAGGACGCGCTGACCAAGGAAGGCGTGGAAAAGGTGCTCAAGGACATTTCCGCCGAGGGCTTCGATTACATCGTATGTGATTCGCCGGCCGGCATCGAGAAGGGCGCATTCCTGGCCATGTACTTCGCCGATCACGCCGTGGTCGTGGTGAATCCGGAGGTCAGCTCGGTGCGCGACTCCGACCGGATCCTTGGACTGCTCGCGTCCAAGACGCGCAAGGCCGAAAACGGCGAACGGGTGAAGGAAAGCCTGCTGCTGACCCGCTACAGCCCGATCCGCGTCGAGAAAGGCGACATGCTCTCGATCGGCGACGTCGAAGAAATCCTCGGCCTGAAAGTGATCGGCGTGATTCCCGAATCACCTGAAGTCCTGCAAAGCTCCAACGCCGGCGTGCCGGTCATCCTCGACGACATGTCGCAGGCTGGCCAGGCCTATATCGACGCCGTCGCCCGGATCCTTGGGCAGGAGGTGCCGCTGCGATTCACCACGGTGGAGCGCAAGGGCTTCTTCTCCAAGATGTTCGGGGGTTGATCATGGGATTGTTCGATTTCCTCACTGCCCGCAACCGCAATACCGCCAGCACCGCGAAGGACCGCCTGCGCATCCTCATCCAGCAGGAACGCTCGATGCGCGGCGCGCCGGACTACTTGCCGATGCTGCAGCGCGAGCTGCTGGAAGTCATTCGCAAATACGTCAACGTGGACGTGGATGCGGTGAAGGTCGACCTGATCAAGGACGGCGACAACGAGGTGCTCGACATCTCGGTCGCGCTGCCCGAAAAAGCCGCGTCCGCGTGACTGCAACAGCAACTGCATCAGCTTCCGTGGGGGCTTCTGTGGGAGCGGCTTCAGCCGCGATTCCCAATACCGCTATACCCGCAATCGCGGCTGAAGCCGCTCCCACAACCGCTCCCACAACCGCTGCCACAGCGCCGGTGCTGACACTGCGC
This sequence comes from Arenimonas sp., assembly GCA_046596115.1. Classification (GTDB taxonomy): domain Bacteria; phylum Pseudomonadota; class Gammaproteobacteria; order Xanthomonadales; family Xanthomonadaceae; genus Arenimonas. The sequence continues at coordinate 15,123 of JBKJMY010000335.1, read as the reverse complement.
AACATCGGCTCGGAGGCGCCACGCGCCCCCCTCGCACGCCATGGCCTCGCGCTCGAACAGGTCGCCGACGGCCAGCCGATTCCCGGCAGCTACTGGGGCGACCCCGAAGCTGGCCTCGTCGGCGCGACCGTGTATGCGCGCGGCGACACGCCGGTCCATTCCCTGTTGCACGAGGCGGCACATCTGATGGTGATGCCGGCCGAGCGCAGGCCCGGCGTGCATACCGATGCCAGCGACTGTCAACACGAAGAAGACGCCACCTGCCTGTTGCAGATCCTGCTCGCTGATGCCCTGCCCGGTGTCGGCAGTGCCCGTTTGATGGATGACATGGATGCCTGGGGCTACAGCTTCCGCCTCGGTTCCACCCGCGCCTGGGTCGAAGGCGATGCGCAGGATGCGCGCGCGTTCCTGTCATCGCGATACCCGCTCGATAACTTGCTGCTTGCCCCCGCGCTGTGCGCGGTCTAGCCTTCCAACTCTCGCTCCCCACTGCATTTTGGAGATGAACGTGACTGTCAATCGTGCCCTGTTGTCGCTGGCGATCGCCGCCAGCCTGCTTTCCCTCGCGGCATGCAAGCCGCAGGCCCCCACCGGTGCAGCCGGCGTGGCGGCGTCGAGCTCGCGCCAGGCGCCCGTGGATGCGAACGAGACTGCTGACCAGTTCATCGCCCGCGTCAACAAGCAAATGCACGACGACTACGTCGAGATGACCTCGGCGCAGTGGTTGGCCGACACCTATATCAATGACGATTCGCAACTGGTGTCGTCCAAGGCGAATGAACGCGGCCTGGTCAAGCTCGGCGAGTGGGTCGAGCAGTCGCGCCGCTTCGATGGCACGCCGATGACGCCGGACACCAAGCGCGCGATCCAGTTGCTGCGCCTGGGCATCACGGTGCCGCCGCCGAAGAATCCGGCTGACCTGGCAGAACTCACCAAGGTCGGCACCAAGATGGGCGGCGACTACGGCGCTGGCAAGTACTGCCCGGATCCGAACAATCCGACCACCTGCCAGGACATTGGCCAGATCGAAGACATCCTGTCCGACGTTCCGAATCGCAGTTACGCCGACCAGCTCAAGGCCTGGGAAGGCTGGCACACGATCTCGATCCCGATGAAGAAGGACTACGTCCGCTTCGTCGAGCTGAGCAACGAGGGCGCGCGCGACCAGGGCTTTGCCGATACCGGTGCGCTGTGGCGCAGCGGCTACGACATGAAGCCGGACGACTTCAAGGCCGAAACTGATCGCCTATGGGGCCAGGTCAAGCCGCTATACGACCAGTTGCAGTGCTATACCAAGAACAAGCTGGTGGAAAAATACGGCGCGCAAGGCGAAGTCAACGGGATGATCCCGGCGCACCTCACCGGCAACCTGTGGCAGCAGGACTGGAGCAACCTGTGGCCGCTGGTCCAGCCCTACCCGGGCGTGGCCAAGCTGGACGTCACCGCCACGCTGAAGAAGCAGCGCAATGACAAGTACGCCGCCCTGCTCGCCGACTTCGTGAAGGCCAACGGCCATGCGCCGAGCGCCAGCGAAGGCGTCGAAGTCGAGCGCGCCGCCGACCTGTCCCAGGCCAAGGCAATGGTGAGGAGTGCGGAGAATTTCTACGTCAGCCTCGGGATGCCGAAGTTGCCGGACAAGTTCTGGGACAAGGCCCAGTTTGTGCAGCCGCGCGACAGGAATGTGGTCTGCCACGCCAGCGCCTGGCCGATGACCATGGACGGCGACGACGTGCGCATCAAGATGTGCATCAAGCCGGACCAGGAAAGCCTGGAAACGATCTACCATGAGCTCGGCCACATCTATTACTACCTGAGCTACCACGGCCTGCCGCCACTGTTCCAGAACGGTGCCAACGACGGCTTCCATGAGGCGATCGGCGACACCATCGTGCTGTCGATGACGCCCGACTACCTCAACTCGATCGGCCTGGTCGACAAGCCGACCGTCAGCCAGGAAGCAGTGATCAATTCGCAGATGCGCCGCGCACTCAGCGGCGTCGCCTTCCTGCCGTTCGGCCTGATGATCGACAAGTGGCGCTGGGGCGTGTTCGACGGTTCGATCAAGCCCGATCAGTACAACAAGGCCTGGTGGGACCTGAAGGCCAAGTACCAGGGCGTAGCCCCGGCCAGCCCGCGCGGCGAAGAGTTCTTCGATGCCGGCGCCAAGTACCACGTGCCGGCGAACACGCCCTACACGCGCTACTTCCTGGCACGCGTGCTGCAATTCCAGTTCTACAAGTCGCTGTGCGATGCATCCGGCTACAAGGGTCCGCTCAACCAGTGCAGCTTCGCCAACAGCCCCGAAGCCGGCAAGCGTTACTGGGCGATGTTGAGCAAGGGCGCCAGCCAGCCGTGGCAGCAGTCGCTGAAGGAACTCACCGGCGGCGAGAAGATGGATGCCGGCCCGATCCTTGAATACTTCGCGCCGCTCAACACCTGGCTGCAGCAGCAGAACCAAGGCAAGCAGTGCGGCTGGAAGGCTCCGGGCTGAGACTGGACAAGTGAAGGATCGCGGATAGATGACACCGTCGCTGCATATTGAACGCGCCGGGCTGGCACAGCTCGATGAGGCAGCCGAGCTGTTCCAGGGCTATCTCCGCTTTTACGGAAAGTGCCACGACCAGGCGCGTTCGCGCGCCTTCGTCGAGGCACGGCTCGATCTGCGCGACTCGGTCTTCCTGTTGGCATGGGACAGCAAGCGCGCGCTCGGGTTTGCGCATCTGTATCCCACCTACGCCAGCCTCGCGCTGGCGCCGAGCTGGATCCTCAATGACCTGTTCGTTGCGCCGGACGCGCGCAGCCGGGGCGTGGCGACGGCGCTGCTGGAAGCGGCGCGTACCATGGCGGTCCATAACGGGGCCGTGGAAATCGTGCTGCAGACCGCGCGCAGCAACGACCAGGCCCGGTCCCTGTACGAGCGCCTCGGCTACGTCCTGGACGAACAGTTCCTGGTCTACGCCCTGCCCCTGCCCCACGATTAGGCAGCAAGCCTTCGCGCTTCCCGCGGTCGGGGATACGGGCAATACTGGGGAATCTCCGGGGGGACGCAATCCATGCAGTTACCGCTGACACGGGACGTACTGGCGCCGCAGGCGCTCGACCATGCGCTGGCGCTGCCCGCGCGCTTTTACACCGATGGCCAGGCACCGGCGCTCGATGCGCGCGCGGTGTTCGCGCGGCACTGGCAACTGGCATGCCAGCAATCCAGGCTTGCCGGCATCGGCGACCACGTGGTGCTGGAGATTGCCGGAGTACCGATCATCGTGGTGCGCAGCGACGCGGACACGATCCGCGCGTTCCACAATGTCTGTCGCCATCGTGCGGGGCCGTTGGCGCGCTGCGACGGACTCGGCGCCAAGGCCTTGCGTTGCAAGTACCACGGTTGGACCTACGCACTCGACGGGACCCTGCGCTCAGCCCCCGAAATGAAGGACGTGCCGGACTTCGATCCCGCACAGATCCGACTGCCCGAAGCACGCGTGCAGCTCTGGCAGGGCCTGGTCTTCGTCACACTCGGCGACGCGCCGCCGTTCGACGAGCTCGTTGCGGGCATCGATGCGCGGCTGGGCGCAAACCACGACCTGGCGACGCTGCAGTTCCACCACCGCACCCATTACGACGTGGCCTGCGACTGGAAGGCCTACGTGGATAATTACCTTGAGGGCTATCACGTCCCGCACATCCACCCCGAGCTCAACAAGCTGCTGGACTATCGCAGCTACGTCACTACCACCGCGCGCTGGCACAGCCTGCAGTTCAGCCCGCTGGAAAGTGGCGACGGCCTGTATGGCAGTGGCGAGGCGCTGTACTACTTCCTGTACCCGAACACGATGTTGAACATCCTTCCCGGCCGCCTGCAAACCAACCGCGTGTTGCCGCTCGGGCCCGGCCATTGCCGAATCGAGTTCGATTTCTATTACCGCGCGCCCGCCGGCGGCGATGAAGCAGATGTCGCCGCGGCACGACGCGCCGCGGATCTCGCCTTCAGTGATGAAGTGCAGCTCGAAGACGTCACCATCTGCGAAGACGTGCAACGCGGACTCGCGTCGGGTTCTTACGAGGCCGGCCGGCTCAATCCCCTGCGGGAGAATGCCGTGCATCACTTCCACGAACTGCTTCGCGCCGACTATCGCCACGACGCAGGCATCGCGTGAGCGCGTCCTCGCTTGACGTGGCCGCCGGGATCGGCGCCACGACCAACGCGCGCGCGCCGATGGGGCTGTGGACAGCGATCGCCCTGGTCGTCGGCAGCATGATCGGCTCCGGCGTCTTCCTGCTACCGGCGGCGCTGGCGTCCTTCGGCGCCGCCAGCCTGGTCGGTTGGGGCATCACGCTTGGCGGCGCACTGCTGCTGGCGCTGGTGTTTTCCTGGCTTGCCGCAGGCATCACCCGCAGCGGCGCCCCCTACGCCTATGCGCATGAAGCCTTCGGCGATCAAGTCGGCTTCGGCGTGGCCTGGAGCTACTGGACCTGCAACTGGACCGGCAACGCGGCGCTGGCCGTGGCCTTCGCGGGCAGCCTGGGCGCGGTGTTCCCGGCGGCGACGGCGACGCCGATCCGTGCGGCGGGCTGCGCGCTGGGCGCACTTGCCTTCTGCACCGGCGTGAATGCGCTTGGCATCCGCGAAGCAGGCCGCATGCAATTGTTCACCACCATCCTCAAGCTGGTACCACTGGTGCTGTTCGGCTTGATCGGCCTGGCCTGGGTGAAGATGGATTACTACATCCCGTTCAATCCGAGCGGCAAGTCGCTGGCGCAAGTGGGCTCGTCGGTGGCGGCGCTCACGCTGTGGGCTTTCCTCGGGCTGGAGGCAGCCACGGTGCCGTCAGGATCCATCCGCGATCCCAGTCGCACCGTGCCGCGCGCAACTGTCATCGGCGTATTGATTGCAGGCCTCGCAACGATGCTTACCTGCACCGTCGTGCTTGGCCTGCTTCCCGCTGACGTGCTGCAGCACTCGGCGGCGCCCATGGCCGATGCCGCATCGCGGCTGTGGGGCAGTTGGGCTGGTGTCGCGGTCGGTGTGGTCGCCACGATTTCCTGCTTCGGCGCGCTCAATGGCTGGGTCCTCCTGCAGGCGCAGACGCCAATGGCCGCATCCCGCGACGGCCTGTTCCCGCGCATCTTCGGCCGGCTCGATGCCAACGGCACGCCGTTGGCCGGGCTGCTGTTGAGTTCGACCTTGGCCGGTGGGCTGATGCTGACCAACTACAGCAAGTCGCTGGTCGGCCTGTTCTCGTTCTCGATCCTGCTGTCCACGGCTGCGGCACTGCTGCCCTTCGCGGTCTGCTCGCTGGCCTGGTGGCGTTTGAATCCAGGCGCGCCCGTCGTGCGCAAGCTGGTTGCCGGCGGTGCGCTGGTGTACAGCATCTGGGCCCTGGTCGGCACGGGCGGCGAAGCGCTGCTCTGGGGCGCCGCGCTGCTTGCAGCGGGAATACCGGTCTACCTGCTGTCGCGCAAGCACTGACGACATCGGCGCGCTTGGCTTCAGCGCTGACGACAGCCTGACCGGCTACATCTCGTCGGTCGGCTCAAGGTATTCGGGATTTGCACTCGGCTCCGGCGCTTTGCCCATGTGGCGCAAGTACCACCACCACAGTGCATAGGCGACCGTGCTGAAGGCGGCCGCGCCGAGCGCGAGGTGCAGCGGATTGTCACTGAGCATGGGTGAAAGCAGGCCAGCGATCAGCGCGTTCGACAGCAGGCTGATGAAGGCCTGCATGGACGACGCGCTGCCGCGCATGCCTGGATACATGTCCAGGATCGCCAGGGTCAGGATCGGAAACACCAGCGCAATGCCGAAGGCGCTCAGCACGGTCGGCAGCACGGCCCATGGCAAGGTCGGGTCGGCGAACAGCAGGTTGTAGCCGATGTTGTAGACCGCCGACAATCCACAGAACACGAATCCAATATTGGCCAGCCGCGCCCCACTCATGCGGCCTGCGGCGCGTCCACTGAAGAACGCGCCAAGGATCATGCCGCCGATGGTCGGCGCGAAGAACCAGCCAAACTGCTGCTCGTTCAAATGCAGCACGTCCAGCACGAAGGCTGGCGCTGACGCAATGTAGAGGAACAAGGCGCCAAAGTTCGCCGTACCCGCCAGTGCCAGCAACACGAAACGGCCGTTGCCGAGCATCGCCTGGTAACCGCCAAGCAACGCGCGCGGATTCATCGGCAGGCGCTTTTCCTCCGGATGACTTTCGGGCAGCGCGATCGCCGTCACGCCCAGCAGCACGATCGCGAAGGCGCTGAGGAACCAGAAGATCGCCTGCCAGTTGCTCCAGCCCAGGATCCAGCCGCCGATAATCGGCGCAATCGCCGGCGCCAATCCGAAGATCATCGAGATATGGCTCATCAGCCGCTGCGCTTCGTCGCCATCAAGCGCATCGCGGACGATGGCGCGGCCAACGATCAGGCCCACGCCCGCCGACAATCCCTGCAGCACGCGGAACATCAGCAGCATCGGCAGCGAGGTGGACAGTGCACAGCCGATGGAGGCCGCGCCAAATACCGCAATGCCCACGAGGATGACCCGGCGCCGCCCAAGTGCATCCGACAGCGGCCCGTGGACCAGTGACATGCCTGCATAACCAAGCAGGTACATGCTGATGGTCTGCTGCATCGCCACCTTGCCCACGCCCAGGTCGTGCTCGAGCACGGCGAAGGCCGGGAAGATGGTATCGATCGAGAACGGGCCGAGCATGGCCAGCGCGCCGAGGATCAACGCCAGCCGGAATCGGGAAATATTGAGATGGGCGATCACGCTGGGCGTCCGATGTCTCGCCGCGCGCAGGCGTGCGGAGCCGAAGGCCGGCAGCATAGCAGACCGCCTGCTCCGACCCGCCAACTGCCCACTCGCATGGGTGCCCGCGCGCTCAAGCGCGGGCCCCAGCCTAACTAGGTGCGTGCACCGCAGGTATTCATGCCTACCAGTTTGTAGAGTGGGCACACTCCGACCGCGGCTGTGACAAGCGGCACGATGCCGATCCAGCCAATCCAGTGCAGGCTCTGGGTGCCGAGCACGGCCCATGCAAGCAGCGCGATACCAAACACGCCGCGAAGAATTCGGTCCAACTGTCCCATGTTGCGGGTCATGCCGTACTCCAGTGGAATTCAACGATTGGTCACGGTTTGGCACGGCACGCGCCGGACGGAACCTGCGAAGCCTTGGGTGGCAATCAATAGATCGCGTGCAGTGTCCGGATGATGTCGTGCACTGGCCCTGAATCGACCGAGTAGTAGACCGTCTGCGCCTGGCGCCGCGTCTTCACCAAAGCACTCTCGCGGAGCATCGCCAGGTGCTGCGACAGCGCCGACTGGCTGAGGTCGATGCGCGCGTTGATCTCGCCGACCGAACGCATCTGCGTCCGGACTCGGCGGTCACATCAAAGCGCGTGGCAATCGGATGCATCGGGTCTCCATGGCAGTCGATCTGCGGTTGACAACACCACGTCTTGTATATAAGATATCTCTAAATTAGCTCTAGGTCAACTGACCAGGAGCCAGCCGGGAGAAGCAGTCATGGCAAGCATCGTGGTGTTGGGCGCGGGCATTGGCGGCATGAGCGCCGCCTATGAGATTCGCGCGAATCTGGACTCGACGCATACCGTGACGCTCGTAGGGGAGGACGAAAAGTTCTCTTTCACCCCGTCAAATCCCTGGGTCGCCGTGGGTTGGCGGGCCGCCAAGCAAGTGCAACTGGCGGTACGTCCGCACCTGGCGAAAAAGAATATCGCCTTCGAATCCGTTGGTGCCGCGTCCGTGCTGCCCGCGGAAAACGCGCTGCTGCTCCGGGACGGACGCAAGCTCGAGTATGACCATCTGGTCATCGCCACCGGCCCCAGGCTCGCATTCGATGAAGTGCCCGGCCTCGGGCCGGACCTGTATACGCACTCGGTCTGCACCACGCAGCATGCGCTGGAGGCCTGGGACGCATATCAGACTTTCCTCAAGGATCCGGGCCCGGTCGTGGTCGGCGCCGCACCCGGTGCGAGCTGCTTCGGCCCTGCCTATGAGTTCGCGATGATCCTCGATGCCGACCTGCGCAAGCGCAAGTTGCGTGATCGCGTGCCGATCACCTATGTCAGCAGCGAACCCTACATCGGCCACCTCGGATTGGGTGGCGTTGGCGACTCCAAGGGTCTGCTCGAATCCGAGTTTCGCCAGCGCCACATCAAGTGGATCGTCAACGCCCGGATCGGCGCGGCGACGGCGGGTGAGATGACGGTGCAGGAAGTCGATGACCAGGGCGCGCCGACGCGCGAGCACAAACTGCCATTCAAGTTTGCGATGGTGCTGCCGGCCTTCACCGGCGTGGATGCCGTGCGCAGTGCCAGGGAAATGTGCAACCCGCGCGGCTTTGTCCTGATCGACAAGCACCAGCGCAGCACCAAGTACCCAAACATCTATTCCGCTGGCGTCTGCGTGGCGATCCCACCGGTGGAAGTCACCCCGGTGCCCACGGGCGCGCCGAAGACCGGCTTCATGATCGAGTCGATGGTGTCGGCCTTGTCGCACAACCTGCGCGCGGACATCAATGGCGAAACCGCCGATGCAGTTGCCACCTGGAATGCCGTCTGCCTGGCCGACATGGGCGATACCGGTGCCGCGTTCGTGGCCCTGCCGCAAATCCCGCCGCGCAACGTCACCTGGGCAAAGGTCGGCAAATGGGTGCACGTGGCCAAGGTCGCCTACGAGAAATATTTCATGGCGAAGATGAAATCCGGCAACACCGAGCCGCTCTACGAGAAGTACATCCTGCGCATGCTCGGCATCGAGCGGCTCAAGGACGGCAGGAAATAACGAGTACCCAAGCGTCGATTCCGCAACCCAACCCATTCAAAGGAAATTTCCCATGAGCCTCGAACGTGCCGTGATGGCTTTTGCCGGCGTGATGGTCCTGATCAGCATTGCCCTGACCCAGTTGGTCTCGCCGATGTGGTGGCTGTTGACTGCCTTTGTCGGTCTGAACCTGCTGCAGTCGGCGTTTACCGGCTTCTGCCCCGCCGCGATGGTCATGCGCCATTTCGGCGTCGGCAAGGGCGTTGCGGCGGGTTGCAGCTACAAGTGATCCCTACCCAGGCAATGCATACGCAAGGAAGGCGACGATGAAAGTGCAAACGATACTGGCCAGCGCCGCGTTGCTGGCCCTGGCAGCATGCGGTGGCCAGACGCAGGCGCCAGCGCTGCCGCCGTTGGCGCACGTCGACACGTTCAGCGTGCAGTCCGGCACCGGTGCCGCCGGTCGCAGCTGGGATGGCGTGGTCGAGGCCGTGCAGCAGGCGACCCTGACCGCGCAGACAGCCGGTCGCGTCACCGTCGTCGGTGTGGACGTCAATGCTCGCGTCGCCAAGGGTGATGTATTGCTGCGCCTGACCGCGGTCGAGCAGCAGGCCGGCGCCAATACCGCCAAAGCACAACTGCGCGCGGCTGAAGCCGCTGCGGCCGAGGCTGAGGCGAACTACAAGCGCTACGCGGCGCTTGGAACCGCGCAGTATGTATCGCGCACGCAGCTCGAGCAGGCGCGCCTCGGGCGCGATAGCGCTGCGGCGACTCGTGACGCGGCCCGCGCACAACTCGCGCAAGCCAGCCAGCAGGCTGATTACACCGTGGTCCGCGCGCCGTTCGCCGGCATCGTCAGCGCGCGCCAGGTGGAGCCGGGCGAGAGCGTGGCGCCTGGCCAGCCGTTGCTCGCCATGTATGCACCCGGCGCACTGCGCATCGAAGTGCAGGTGCCGCAGTCCGACGCGAAGGCGATCCGCGCCGCCGGCCACGCACAGATCGTGCTCGCCGATGGTCGCCGGATCGATGCAGCCGATATCACCGTCTTCCCAGCGGCCGATCCGGCCACGCACAGCGTGGGCGTGCGCGTCGTGCTCCCGGCGTTCCTGCAGGCACCGCAACCCGGTGCGACCGCCAAAGTCGTGTTTCCGATCGCTGCAGGCGCCGGCGGACGCGCACTGAATATTCCCGCGAGCGCACTGGTGCAGCGTGGCGAGATCAGCGGCGTCTATGTGCTGTCCAACAACGCTCTCAGCCTGCGCCAGCTACGGCTTGGCCGCCGCAGCGGCGACTTGGTCGAAGTGATTGCGGGATTGAAGGCGGGCGAAAACGTCGCGAACGATCCCGTCGCCGCCCTGCAGGCCATGACCGCGCAGCGCAAAGCCGCGGCCGGTGCCGCAAATGAATAAAGCCTCGCCACCGACCCGGCTGGGCCTGTCCGGCCGCCTCGCCGCCGCCTTCCAGTCCAACCCGCTGACCCCGGTGCTGGCGATCATGGGGCTGCTGCTGGGCATGGTGGCGGTGTTGATCACGCCGCGCGAGGAAGAGCCGCAAATCGATGTGACGATGGCCAATGTGTTCGTGCCCTTCGTCGGCGCCAGTGCGCGCGATGTCGAGCAACTGGTCAGCACGCCGCTGGAACAGAAGCTGTCGGAAATCGAGGGCATCAAACACGTCTATTCCACCAGCCGCCCGGGCATGGCGATCCTGACGGTCGAATACACCGTCGGCATCCAGCGCCAGCCGGCGATCGTGCGCCTGTACAACCAGGTCTATTCCAACCAGGACTGGCTGCCGCCGGGCGTGGGCGTCGGCCAGCCGTTGATCAAGCCCAAGGGCATCGACGATGTGCCGGTGATGAGCCTGACGCTGTGGACCGAGGATCCGCAACGGGGCGCAACCGGCCTGGCGGAAGTTGCGCATACGCTGGAAACCGAAGTCAAGCGCATCGAAGGCACGCGCGACGTGTACACGATCGGCGCGCCGGATCGCGTTGTCGCGGTGACGCTGGACCCGGCCAAGCTGGCCGCCTACAACCTCACTGTCTCCGATCTGTCGAGCGCCCTGCAGGCCGCCAATGCGGTGCGCCAGGTGGGCGAGCGCGTCGGTCCCGATGGTGCGATTCCGGTGACTGCCGGATCATTCCTGGTCGATGCTGACGCGGTATCCGACTTGGTGATCGGCCTGGCCGATGGTCGCCCGCTGCGGCTGGGCGATGTCGCCGAGGTGCATGCGGGCGCCGATATCGCCACCCGCTACGCATGGCATGGCGCGCCGCCCGGACGCGCCGGCCCGGCATCGGGCCTGGCGCCGGCGGTCACCATTGCCGTGGCCAAGAAGCCGGGCAGCAACGCCGCCGATATCACCCGCGCGATCACCGCTCGGGTCGAGCAGCTCAAGGGCGAACTGATTCCCGCGGGCGTCAACGTCACCATCACCCGCGACTATGGCCAGACTGCGACCGACAAGGCCATGAAGCTGATCCAGAAGCTGGTATTCGCGACCAGCTCGGTTGTCCTGCTGGTGTTGTTCGCACTCGGCTGGCGCGAAGCAATCGTCGTCGGCAGCGCAGTCGTGCTCACCCTGGCGCTGACCCTGTTCGCATCCTGGGCGATGGGCTTCACGCTCAACCGCGTGTCCCTGTTCGCGCTGATCTTCTCGATCGGCATCCTGGTCGATGACGCAATCGTCATCGTCGAGAACATCCATCGGCACATGGCCCGCGGTGGCAAGACGCTGCGCGAGGCGATTCCGCCTGCCGTTGACGAAGTCGGCGGCCCGACTATCCTGGCCACCTTCACGGTAATCGCGGCGCTGATGCCGATGGCCTTCGTGACCGGCCTGATGGGGCCGTACATGCGGCCGATCCCGATCAATGCCTCGGTCGGCATGCTGCTGTCGCTGGCGATCGCGCTGATCGTCACGCCGTGGCTGTCGCTCAAGCTGCTTGCTCGGCACCATGGCGCGAAACACGTGGAGGTCGGCGCGGAGGTCGGCGCGGAGGTCGGCGCAGAGGTCGGCGTGGATGCCACCGCTGGCGCCATTGCGGGCGCGAAGCCTGATGCAGATGGGGCAGGCGCGACTGCGGCGGGCAAAGTTGTCGAGGACACGCGACTGCATCGCTTGTTCGGCAAGCTGATGCGCCCGTTCGTGGATCGCGAGCGCGGCGGCCGCCGTCGCCTGTGGTTGTTCGGCGGCATGATCGGGCTGGTCGGGCTGGCCGCGTCACTGGCTGTATTCCAGTTGGTGGTGCTCAAGATGCTGCCGTTCGACAACAAGGCTGAATTGCAGGTGGTCGTGGACCTGCCCGAGGGCCGCACGCTCGAGGACACGAACGCGCTGCTGGTCGATCTAGCCGCGGTGGTCGAACGCGTTCCCGAAGTGCTCAACTACCAGGGGTATGCCGGCACCTCGGCGCCGATGAACTTCAACGGCCTGGTGCGGCAATACTTCCTGCGTAGCGGCAGCAATGTCGGCGACTTGCAGGTCAACCTGATCGACAAGCACGCGCGCAAGCGGCAGAGCCATGAGATAGCACGTGCGCTGCGCCCGGCACTGGCCGCGATCGGGGTGCGCCATGGTGCGTCGGTGAAGGTGATCGAGGTACCGCCCGGGCCGCCAGTGCTGTCACCGATAGTGGCCGAGGTGTATGGCCCCGATTACGCTCGCACCCGCCAGCTCGCGCTCAAGCTGGAGCAGCGCTTCCGCAGTACCGAAGGCATCGTTGATATCGATAGCAGTGTCGAGAGCAATGCGCCACGCGAGACCGTGGTGGTTGATCGGGCACGCGCCGCGCGCCTGGGCGTGCCGCAGTCGGCGATTGCCGATGCGTTGGCTGCGGCCGTGTCCGGACTCGACGCAACTTATATCCATGACGGCACGTCGAAATACCCGCGCCCGGTGCGCCTGCGCCTGCCGGCCGCGGAGCAAGCTGATATTGCCCGTGTGCTCGACGTGCGCGTGCGCGGAGGCCAGGGACAACTGGTCCCGCTGTCGGAACTGGTGACCATCAAGCGCAGCCCCTGGGACGGCGCCATCCTGCACAAGGACCTGCTGCCCGTGGCCTATGTCACCGGCGACGAGGCCAGCAAGACCGACAGTCCCCTGTACGGAATGTTCAACCTGGTCGGGCAGGTCAAGGACAATTTGATCGGCGGGCAGAAGGTCAGCCAGACCTTCATCGCCCAGCCGCAGGACACCAGCAATTTCGCGATCAAGTGGGATGGCGAGTGGCAGATCACGTATGAGACCTTTCGCGACATGGGCATCGCCTATGCGGCCGGCATGGTGCTGATCTACCTGCTGGTGGTGGCGCAGTTCCGCAGCTACCTGGTGCCGCTGGTGATCATGGCTCCGATCCCGCTGACGGTGATCGGCGTGATGCCCGGGCACGCCCTGCTTGGCGCGCAATTCACCGCCACCTCGATGATCGGCATGATTGCGCTGGCCGGCATCATCGTGCGCAACTCGATCCTGCTGGTGGACTTCATCAACCAGGCGGTGGCGGAAGGCTCGGCGCTGGATGATGCAGTGATCGAGGCCTGCGCGGTGCGCGCCAAGCCGATCGTGCTGACCGGCGTGGCGGCGATGATGGGCGCCTTCTTCATCCTCGATGACCCGATCTTCAACGGCCTGGCGATCTCGCTGATCTTCGGCATCCTGGTCAGCACGGTGCTGACGCTGGTGGTGATTCCGTTGCTGTACTTCACGCTGCTCACATTCCAGGCGGGGCGTGAAGACAAGGCGCGGCGTGAAGGCCAGGCGGGGCTTGAAGACAAGGCGCGGCGTGAAGGCCAGGCGGGGCACGACCCCGAAGCACGCGTGGCCTGATCAGCCTGCGGCGCGTGGCCTGATCCGGCCGGCGGCGCGTGGCGTTGTCGCGCGGGATCAGGCAGGCTTGATCCTTCGCGCCTGGCACCCATCTGCAAGCAATGGATTCGACCGCCTCCCCTGCCCCCGACCCGACGCCTCCCGGCGCGGTCGCGCCCATTCCCCTGCCTGCGCCGGCGCCCGAGCGACCAACCTCGGCGATCCTGCGCGAGCTGCTGCCGTTCCTGAAGCCGTACACCGGCCGCATTGCCATCGCCATGGCCTTCCTGCTGACGGCCAAGGTCGCTGGCCTGGCTGTGCCGATGGTGCTCAAACGGCTCATCGACACGCTCGGCATCAAGGGCTCGGTGGCGGTGATCCCGGTCGCCCTGCTGCTGGCCTACGGCTCGGCGAGGCTGTCAGAGCGCGTGTTCACGGAAATGCGCCAGATCGTGTTTGCGCGGGTGATGGCGCGGTCGTCGCGCATGGTGATGTTGTCGGTGTTCCGGCACTTGCACGCGCTGTCGCTGCGCTTCCACCTCAACCGGCGCACCGGCGGCGTCACCCGTGATGTCGAGCGTGGCGGCGGCGCGATTTCCGATCTGCTCGACTGGACGCTGTACACGATCATCCCGACCCTGATCGAAGTCACCCTGGTCACCAGCGTGCTGGTCTATCTGTATGACATCTGGTTCGCGCTGATCACCCTCGCTGTCCTGATCGTTTACATCGCCTGGACGATCTCGGTCACCGAGTGGCGTACGCGCTACTACCGCGCCTCGGTCGAGGCCAACACCGCGGCCAGCGCCAGCGCGGTGGATTCGCTGCTGAACTACGAGACGGTCAAGTACTTCAACAACGAGGAGCACGAGGCGCAGCGCTACGACGCCAGCCTGCGCCAGATGGAGGAAGCCAACGTCAAGAGCTACAAGACGCTGGCTGTGCTGAATGTGGGACAGGCGGTCATCATCGCCGTCGGCGTGACCACGTTGATGTTCAAGGCTGCAATGGGCGTGGTATCGGGCAAGCAGACCGTCGGTGACCTGGTGCTGGTCAATGCCTACCTGCTGCAGATGGCGATGCCGCTGAACTACCTGGGCATGATGTACCGCGAGGTCAAGCAGGCGCTCACCAATATCGAGCGACTCTGGGGCCTGCTCGATGAAAAGCAGGAAGTCCGCGACGATCCCTCGGCCCCGCCGCTGCAAGTGCAGCAACCGCGGGTGTCATTTGATGCCGTGCACTTCGGCTATGACCCGCGCCGGGAAATCCTGCACGGCATTTCCTTCGAAATCCCACCCGGGCACCGCGTCGCAGTGGTCGGGCATTCGGGCAGCGGCAAGTCCACCCTCGCCCGCCTGCTGTACCGCTTTTATGACGTCAGCGGCGGCGCGATCCGGATTGACGGCCGCGATATCCGCGAGGCATCGCAGGATTCGGTGCGCGCGGCGATCGGCATCGTGCCGCAGGATACCGTGCTGTTCAACGACAGCATCCGCTACAACATTGGCTATGGCCGGCCCGCCGCGAGCG
>JBKJMY010000282.1:0-8382 GCA_046596115.1 Arenimonas sp. | reverse complement strand
GAGCGGGTGCGCATCACCGCGCAGCTGATCGACGCCAGCAACGGCTACCACGTCTGGTCGCAGACCTACGATCGCGACCTCAAGGACATCTTCGCCATCCAGGACGAGATCGCCAAGGCCATCGCCGACGAGTTGAAGGTGAAATTGGGGGGTGTCGCCGGACCACAACCGCCTCGCCGCGGGACGCGCAATCCCCAAGCCCATGATTTCTACCTGCGCGGATTGGCGCTGTGGCAAAAGCGCGGCGATGCCGGACTCTGGCAGGCCCTCGATCTGTTCAAGAAAGCCGCCGCGGCCGATCCCGGATTTGCCCAGGCCTATGCCGGCCAGGCGACTGTCTACGCCATCCTGCCTGACTGGTCCGCGCGCATCGGCTACGACGAAAGCCGCGTCCGGGCACTCGACAGTGCCGAGCGCGCCCTGAGCCTGGACGCGTCCTTGCCCGAGCCCTATGTCGTGCTTGGCGCTCTGGCCGATGGCGATCGGCGTCGCGAGACCGCCGCGGCCTTGTACCACCGGGCCATCGCCCTGCGCCCTTCGTATGCAACGGCGTTCCAGTGGCTTGGTAACTCGCTATGGAGTGGGGGTCAGCTGCAGCCAGGCTTGGCGATGCTCGAACGTGCCTCCGCGCTTGACCCGCGATCGGAAATCATTGCCAACAACCATGGCATGGCGCTGATCGCCCGAGGTCGATTTGCCGACGCCAAGGCCCTGTGCGCGCCGATCCTCAAATCTCTGCCAGTCAGCCACGCGTGCCTGGAATCTACTGGGTTTGCCGCACTGCAGGCTGGCGATTTCAGCGAGGCCCGAACCATGTTCGCCGGATACGCTGCAATGACCAACCCCAATGCCGCGTCGGAAGTGGGCGACGTTTTTGATGCATTGCAGGGCCACGGCGACCGTCACGCGATTGCCGTGCGCCTGGCAGGCTTCCTGCCGCAGAGCTCGAACGATCCAAAGAGCGGAAATGCATTCCAGCCGTACGTCATCACGACGTTGCTGGTCCAGCTCGGCGAACCGAAGCTGGCGCTGTCGAATCTGCAGGCATGGGCTGAAGCGGACCGCGCGGGCATGTCCGAATGGGCAGTCATGCAACCTGCCCTGGGCCAGTTGCATTGCGATCCGGGGTTTGTCGCGCTGGTCAAAAAGATCAAGACCAGCGATCCGCATTACGCGGAACTCTGCAGTGGAAAGTCCTGAGATGATCCTGCGACGCGCCATCGACAGCCTTTTGCATACAGTTTCGAAGGAACAGCCGTGAGCCTGATCACCGAACTCAAGCGGCGCAAGGTTTTCAAAGTGGGCGCGGCCTATGTGGTAGTCGGCTGGCTGATCATCGAGGTCGTGGCGACGGTGATGCCGCAACTCAATTTTCCGGAATGGGCGCCGAGGCTGATCACCTTCGTCATCCTGATCGGGTTCCCCATCGCCCTGGTGCTGGCCTGGGTGTTTGAGGTCTCGCCCGAAGGTGTGAAGCTGGATACTCGCGCGGCAGGTAGCAAGCGGGTACTGTTGGCCTCAGCCGTGCTGGCTGCCCTGGCGCTTGGCTGGTACGTCCACGGACGACCCGCGGCTGCGCCTGCAACCGTCTCGAGGCAGGAGGCCACCGCCGCCGCGGCGACTGCCGCGCCCGCCAAGCCTGCCATGGACCCGCGCTCGATCGCAGTACTGCCGTTCCTGAACATGTCCGAAGACAAGGACAACAGTTATTTCGCCGATGGCATTTCGGAAGAACTGCTCAACGTCCTGGTGAAGGTCAACGGGTTCAGCGTGGCCTCGCGCACTTCCGCATTCGCCTTCAAAGGCAAGGAGATCTCCACTGCCGAGATCGCCAGGCAACTGGGCGTCAAGTATGTGCTGGAAGGCAGCGTGCGCAAGCAGGGGGATGAGGTGCGGATTACCGCGCAGCTAATTGACGCCCTGACCGACCGCCACGTCTTTTCCGAGACGTATGACCGCAAGCTGGCCGACATCTTCAAGGTGCAGGACGAAATCGCCAATGCCATCGTCGATACCGTGCGCACTTCGGTCGGCGAAGCAACCACGGGCAAGGCCGTTACCGTGCGCGCCGATACCGACAATCTCAATGCCTACCAGTCATACCTGAAGGCGCGCGAGCTGTTCATCACCCGCAGCGAACTCAAGGAAAGCGTCCGCCTGTTCGAACACGCGGTTCAGCTGGACCCCAACTTCGCGCGTGGCTGGGAGGGATTGGCGGCAGCCGATTCCATCATGCCAAGTTGGGGAAACACCGATCGCGATTACCTGGCCTTGGCCGAGAAGGCCGCGCATCGCGCGATTGAACTCGACCCGAAACTGTCGATGGCCTGGGCGGCCCTGGGAAACGTCGAGAGCTCGCGCGTGCCTGTCGATTGGGCGCATAGCCTCAAGACACTGGATCGCGCCATCGAGCTGGATCCCAAAAACAGCACTGCCATGCTGTGGCGCAGCAACGACTGGCTCAACCTGGGGTTTTTCCAGAAAGCCATTGCAGACTACGACCGATGCCTGGCTGTGGACCCGCAATATGGCCACTGCAAGACCTGGAAAGCCTTGGCTCTGGTTGTTTCGGGCGAGCAGGAACAGGGACTGGCACTTTACGATCAGGCACTTTCCGTGGGGGCGACGCCGCACCATGGCCCCTTGTTTGCAACCGCCGCCATTTCCCGCAGCAATCGGCTGCAATGGTTCCTGTACTTGGACGCCCTGCGCATCACGCCGGGGCTGAGCAGGATTCTTGTCAATGCAATCAGCTACCCGGAGCTTGCGCATCCGAACTTCGCACAACTCAAGACAAGCTATCCGGATGATCTGAACAATGCTTCAGGCAGCAACGTTGACGATGTGCTCGCATGCATGTGGTTGGGTGAATTCGACTGCATGGCAAGCGACCACGCGCTTACCAACAATTCCATGTTTCATTGGCTTCCGGATGTCCCTGGCCTGCGCAACTCGCACGGGTTCAAGGCCACGCTCGAGCGCCTGGGTGTGCCGGAGTACTGGCGCAAGCATGGCTATCCGCCGCAATGCCATGCCGTGGGCGCGAGCGACTACAGCTGCGATGCGCCTGCGAGGAAGGCGGTAGCGCCGCAAGGCGAACTAGAGCCTGCTCGCCCATGAAGCGGGCTGCCGTGAAGCGTCTGGGCGCATTGTGCGATCGGCGACAGATGTGTAGGATGCTGTGTAGGAGGTGACACATGGCAACCAACCTTTCCATTGATCCGGACCTGCTCGATCGTGCCCTCGACATCGGCGGCGAACGCACCAAGAAAGACACGGTGAATCGGGCGCTTGAGGAATACATCGCGCGCCGAACCCAACGACGCCTGCTCGATTTGATGGGCAAGCTTGAATGGGACGCGAGTTTCGACCACAAGCGCGAGCGGCAACGCCGGTGAGCCTGCTGGTCGACACCTCGGTGTGGTCCCTGGCATTCCGCCGGGATACGCCGCCGGACTTGCCGGAAATCGGCGCTCTCCAGGCGGCGCTGGAACGGGGTGATTCGATCATCAGCACGGGTCTGGTCCTGCAGGAATTGCTGCAGGGATTCAGCGGCCCGAAGGCGCGCGCCAGCCTGCTCGACCGCTTCTCGGCGCTGCCGTTCGTCAGCCCTGACCGACAGGATCACGTCGACGCCGCGGAGCTTCGCAATCGCTGCCGTCGCAAGGGAGTCCAGTTAGGAACGATCGATGCGCTGCTGGCGCAACTGTGCATCCGGCACGAGTTGTTGCTGCTGAGCGCCGACAGGGACTTCGCAAACGCGGCCAGGCACTGCCCCCTGCGTGTCTGGAAAGCGCCGTGAGCCTGGTCGCCGAACTGCAGCGCCGGAAAGTATTCAAGGTCGGCGCGGCCTACCTGGTCGTGGCATGGCTGGCCGTGCAGGCAGCGTCGATCGGCTTCCCGACCTTCGGCGCGCCGTTGTGGGCGCTGCGGGTGTTCATCCTGGTGGCCTTCGTCGGGTTCCCCGTCGTGCTGGTCTTGACCTGGGTGTTTGACATCACCCCCGATGGCGTCCAACTGGATGCGTCGGCGACGGGCAGCAAGCGGATCTTCGCGGGCGCCGCGTTGCTTGTGGTATTGGCGCTGGGCTGGTATTTCCAAGGGCAACCGGCGTTTCGCAAAGGGGATGCCGCCGAATCGACAGCAGTGGCGGTATCCGCCGATGCAGTCAAGAACGGCATCGGCATCCTGCCGTTCGCCAACCTCAGTCCTGATCCGGACAATGCCTTCTTCGCGGGCGGGATCTTCGACGAAGTGCTCACCCGCGTGTCACGCATCGACGGCTTGCGCGTGATCTCGCGCACGTCGATGGAAAACATCGCCGGGCAGAAGCTCGAAGTTCCCGAACTCGGCCGCCGCCTGGGCGTGAGTCACATCCTGGAAGGCAGCGTGCGCCGCGCCGGCAACAAAGTACGGGTCACTGTGCAGTTGATTGAAGCCGCGACCGACAAACATATCTGGGCCGAGAACTATGACCGCAGCCTGGACGATGTGTTCGCCATCCAATCCGAGATTGCGCTGGCGATTGCCGACCAGTTGAAGATTGCCCTCAGTCCGAAGACCCAGGCCAGCATCCGGGAACGCCCGACCACGAATCAAGCGGCCTACGATCTCTATCTTCGGGCCGTGGAAGAGCGACAGAACTGGCGTGGCGTCGAGGGTTTTCGCGCGATCATCGCCCTGCTGGAGCCCGCGGTCGCGATGGATCCGGATTTTCTCCAGGCGCAGGTGCTATTGGCCAATGCGTATGGACGCGTGTACTGGTTTGGCGAAGATCCGGATGGAAGCATTGCGGCGAAAACCAGCGCGCTGGTGGCCGATATCGCGCGCCGTTGGCCGGACCGGACCGAGAGCCGGCAAGCACAGGCGCAATACACCTATACCGTCAAGCGCGACTACGCGCAGGCGCTGGCCGAATTCCAGGCCTTGCTGGCGGAGAAGCCGAATGACGTAGAGATAGCCATCTATGTCTCGTCCAGCCTGAAGAGACTCGGTCGATACAAGGAACAGTTGGTCGCGGCAAGACACGCACTGAGCCTGGACCCGGAGAACCGGTCCGCCTATACCGAGTCGGCATTCGGACTGGCCTACAACGGACGGGGCGAGGAAGCCATCACGTTCATCGAACAGGCCCTGCAGCGTTTTCCCGACAACGCCAGTCTTGCCTACTCTGCGGCGTTCGACAAAATGGTCTTCCGTGGTGACCGGAATGCGATGCTGGCTTTCGGACGCAGCAAGATTCTGAACGATGAAGCGGCACCGGTGATCGCCGCGGCACGCTTTGCCGCCAACGATGTCGATGGCGCGGTGGCCGCACTGGAACCATTGCGCTTGAAAACCAGCGGTCCGCAGGCGGCCATCCTGCTCGCCAACCAGGCCGACTTCCTTCGCCTGGCCGGGCGCGATGCCGAAGCCAAGCCACTGGCGCGACGTGCCTTCGAACAGGTCAGCGCATGGATCAGCGCCAACCGTCCCGCCCCCAAGGGAATGCGCGCCGCATGGTATGCCCAGGCCGCCGCGACGGCTGCACTGGCGGGAGAGCCGGAAATGGCCAAGACGTGGCAAGCACAGGCACTGTCCACAGCGGTCCTGGCCCCTGAAGAGGATCAAGAGAGGGCATTGGCGTTGGCCGAAACACGACGCTGGCTGGGTAACCCTGACGCAGCTTGGGCAGCTATTGCGGCCTTCGCGGGCGAACCCAGTTTCCTGCCCAACGGACAATTGCTCGCACTGAAACCCTATTACGACGCGCAATACGGAAAATCTGCGGCGTATCGCGCCTACATGGCGGGTCTGGAGAAGAAGCGATAAGCCACTGCGAGTGTTCATCCTGCCTTTGCTCGGGTTTCCCATCTCACCTGTACTTCGCCAGCCTTGCCTCTCCCGACGCGCCGGACAAGCGTTTCGAGCGCTATACGTTCCTGCGGGCTCCGGTTGCGCGCCGATTCCTGGCCGATCCGCGGGCGAAGCAGATGATGCGCGAGGCCGGGTTTGAACGGTACTGGCGCGCGAAGGGTTGGCCAGCCTTGTGCCGGCCGAAGGGCGCAACCGATCTTGAATGCGGCGACTTGGTCGCCAAGGCGCCATGAGTGAGCGTGATCGCCGGACTCCAGCCCGCAATCCAATCATCGTCTCGCTCCTCCCCGGGTTGCCTGTGACAGCAGATTATGTATAATGAAGTCATTGCTTTCATATGATAAAAGGTGAAGTCAATGTCTGTCGTGACTGTACGAAACATTCCTGAGGAGACCCACCGCGCGCTCAAGCTGCGCGCCGCGCAGCATGGACGCAGCACCGAGGCAGAAATTCGCGACATCCTCGAGACCGCCGTACGCCCTGAAAACCGCATCCAGGTCGGTTCTCTGCTGGCGGACTTCGGCCGGCGCCTGGGCGGCGTCGGGATAAAAACCAGGCGTGACCCAGCACCGATGAAGGCGGCGCAGTTCAAGTGATCATTCTTGATACCAATGTCGTTTCGGAGCCCATGAAGCCCGCCGGTGCACCGGCAGTCCAAGCATGGCTGGACCGTCAGGCCCAGCAAACCCTGTACCTGACCTCGATCAGCCTCGCCGAGTTGCTGCTTGGCATCGAGACCCTGCCCGCCGGGCGCCGCAGAGCGGGGCTTGCCGAGGCACTGGCCGAGTTGCTTGGCAGCTTGTTTGGTGCGCGCATCCTCGCCTTCGATGCCGAGGCGGCGAAGCAAAGTGCCCGCCTTCTGGGCAATGCACGTACCCGTGGTCGCAGCATCTCGATGGCTGATAGCCAAATCGCTGCGATTGCAGCGGCACACGGATTCATCGTAGCCACGCGCGACACCGAGCCGTTCGAAGCGCTCGGCATTCCCGTCATCAATCCGTGGCTGCAATAGCAGGCATCGTGAACAAGCCATGACGCTGCTGGCTGAACTTCAGCGTCGCAACGTCATTCACGTGGCCGGGTTGTACCTCGTCGGCGCCTGGCTGGTGGTCCAGGTCGTGGGGCGTTGCTGCCGATGTTCGGCGCGCCGGGGTGGATCGCGCGCAGCCTGGTGATTGTGTTGGCGATCGGCTTCGTGCCGGCGGTGGCGGTGATCGTGGCCTGGGTCTTCGAGTTGGCGCCGCAGGGGCTCTGGCGGGACGCCGAGGTCACCGCGGATGAATCGATTGCGCCGCACACTGCGCGACGCATGGACCGCGCCCTCATCGTGGCGCTGGTCTGCGCGCTCGGTCTCAGCAGCTTCGGCGTCGTCTCGGTCACCACCAACAACGCGCTGCTGGCCGGTATCCGCGGCGCGAAGGGCAAGACGGCCACCGTGACCCCGAGCAGCGAGGCGGCCTTCCAGTCGACCCACTCCGGGCTGATCCAGGACGCAGCTGGTAGCCTCAGCCAGGCGCTCGCCGCCGCTGGCGGATAGCCGCGGGCCGCAACCGCGTCCCTTTGCCGTAGTAGGCTAGGGACGGGGGCGGGGCTGGCCTGCAACCTGGGTTTTCTCCGCGCGGTCAAGGGGCAACCGTGGCACTGATCGCCGAACTCAAGCGCCGCAACGTCATCCGCATGGCCGGGCTGTACTTGGTCGGTGCGTGGCTGCTTGTTCAGGTGTCGGGGACGCTGCTGCCGATGTTCGGCGCGCCCGACTGGGCCGCGCGCAGCCTGGTGGTCGTGCTGGCGATCGGCTTCCTGCCGGCGCTGGCCTTCGCGTGGATCTTCGAGCTCACACCCGATGGCCTGAAGCGCGATGCCGACGTGGAACAGGGCCAGTCGATCGCCCCGCAGACCGCGCAACGCATGGAACACGTGACCGTCGTGGTGCTGGTGCTGGCGCTGGGCTTCTTTGCCTTCGACAAGTTCGTGCTGGCTCCGAAACGCGAGGCGGCGCATGACGCAGCGGTCGCCAGCGCGGGCGCGGTCGCGAGTGCGACGTCGGTCGCAACAACGCCGGTGGCGCGTGCCGCCAACAGCAAATCCATCGCCGTGCTCCCGTTCGAAAACCTCAGCGAGGACAAGGCCAACGCCTATTTCGCCGATGGCATCCAGGACCAGATCCTCACTGGCCTGGCCAAGATCGGTGACCTGAAGGTGATCTCGCGCACCTCGACCCTGAGCTATGCCAGCAAGCCCGGCAACCTGCATGAGATCGCGCTGAAGCTGGGCGTGGCCAACATCCTGGAAGGCAGCGTGCAGAAAGCCGGCAACCGCGTTCGCATCAACGTGCAGCTGATCGCGGCCGCGACCGACACCCACCTGTGGGCCGAGACCTACGACCGCGACCTCGATGACATCTTCGCAGTGCAGAGCGAAGTCGCGCAGAAGATCGCCGAAGCCATGGCCGCGACCATCTCTCGCAACGAGCTCGAGGCGCTGCAGCGCAAGCCTACCGACAACCCGGCCGCTTACCGCGCTTTC
>JBKJMY010000245.1:0-5288 GCA_046596115.1 Arenimonas sp. | reverse complement strand
ACCCCTCCGCCAAAGGCCAGGGATGGCCGACTAGCGTACTGAGACATGGACGTCTGAGTACGCGGGCGGAGGGGTGCCGTGATCGCGGCGCGCGCCAGTTGCTACGTAGCGACTCGCGCTACGAAGCCAGGCGCGCCAGTTCGTACGACGCGACTCGCGCTACGAAGTCAGGCGCGCCAGCTCGTACGGCGCGCGGGTCGTACGAAGCGACAGGCGAACTATTCGGCGCCAGGTGAAGACGAGCGACCGAAGTCGACAGGCGATTGCGCCGCCGCGTACGCCATCGCCGCGTAGGCTGCCGCCTGCTGGTCCAGCGCCTTCGGCTCGATCTTGTCGAGCGTGTCGTTGGCGGTGTGGTGGTAGTCGAAGTAGTTGGTCCCATCCTGCGCCAGTTGCGCCCAGGGCATACCGGCCTTGGCGAATGGTCCGATGTCGGGACCGGCGCCGCCTATGTCAAGCGCGTAGGCGATGCCGAGCGGTTCCAGGATGGCCCCAATCTGGTCGATCACCGGGCGCGCCTCGGGCGCGGCGTTGGCGCTGAAGCGATAGATGCGGCCGCCACCGAAATCGCTTTCGGCGCCGAGTTGCTGCAAGTCGAGCTCCGCCTTGTGCGTCTCGGCGTAGGCGCGGCCGCCGTACAAGCCCTGTTCTTCGTTGGCGAATGCGATCACGCGGATGGTGCGCATCGGGCGTTTGTCGAGCTTGCCGATCAGTGCGCCCGCGGCCATGGTGATGCCGACGCCCGCGGCGTCATCAATCGCGCCGGTGCCGAGGTCCCAGGAGTCCAGGTGCCCGCCGATCACGACCACTTCGTCGGCGAGCTTGCCGCGACCGCGGATTTCGCCGATCACGTTGTACGCCTGCACCGTCTTGCCGGTCCACTCGGCATCGATGTCCAGGCGCACGCGCACCGGCTTGCCGCGTCGGACCATGTTCGACAGCAGGTCGGCATCGGAATTTGACAGTGCCGCCGCCGGGATTTTCGTCACGCCATCGGTGTAGCGCGTGGCGCCGGTGTGTGGCATGCGGTCATGGTCGGTGCCGATCGACCGGATCAGCAGCCCGATGGCGCCGCGCTTGGCTGCCTCGCCCGCACCACCACGCGCGGCCACGGCGGGCCCGTAGCCGTGGCCATCCTTGAAGCGCTCCATGCGATTGGAGATGTAGGCGAACTTTCCGTCCAGCGAATGCTCCGGTGCGGCCTTGAGCGCATCGAGCGTGGCGAACTCCACCACTTCGGCATCGAGCGGCTTGCCACCGGTGCCGACGCTGCCGCCGAGCGCCGTCATCGCCAGGCGCTGCGGGAACGGTGACAACACCTCGGCCGACTCATGGCGGCGGACCCACTGCGGGAAGCTCACCGGCTCGCGATACACGCGGTCATAGCCCAGCGACTTGAAGCGCGCCTCGGCCCAATCCATGGCGCGGTCGAATGCCTCTGATCCCGCCAGCCGTGGTCCGATCTCGGTGGTCAGTCCTTCGACGATGGCGTACGCACCGGTATCGGTGTCCGCTGCCGCGGCGAGCTTGCGCGCATTGGCCAGGCTGTGCGGATCGAGGCCGGCTGCGGCCTGTGCAGACGCGGTGCCAAGGCAGCAAGCCAGCACGAGCGAGAGATTGCGAAGCTTCGGCATGCGGTTCTCCAAGGGCGGTAATGCTGCAGGCGCCGGGGATTCCGGCGCCTGCCATCGAGCGCTGTTCAAATTCTACCGCGATCGCAGCGCGTCGCGAATTTCGGTGAGCAGCACGATGTCCTCGGCCGGCGCGCCGGGCGCCTCCGGGGCCACTACTTCCTTGCGGTGCATGCGATTGATGGCCTTCACCGCAATGAAGATCGCAAATGCGATCAGCAGGAAATCGACAATGCTCTGGATGAAAGCGCCATAGCGCAGCAGGACTGCAGCCGTGGTTTCCTTGCCATCCGGCCCCATCACTGCAGGTGTGAGCTGCAGCGCAAGCTTGCTGAAATTGACGCCGCCAAGCAGCTTGCCGACGATGGGCATGACCACGTCACTCACCAGCGAAGTGACGATCTTGCCGAAGGCGCCGCCGATGACCACGCCGACCGCAAGGTCAATGACGTTGCCGCGCATCGCGAATTCCTTGAACTCGGACATCATCCCCATCGCATTGCTCCCCTGCTGGTGGTGAAAGTGCTGCTGTTGAACGTGCTGCTGTTGAATGTGCTGCGGTTGAACGCGCTGATGGCGACCGGGCTGGCAGCCCCTAATCCAAAATCCGCCCGGAAAATTCGTTGATGCCATCGACGCCGGCGCGGAACCGGTCGCCGGGCGACAGCGCCGCGACCCCGGCGGGGGTGCCCATGAACAACAGATCGCCGGCGCGCAGTGCGAACAGCGCTGACAATTCATGGATGATCTCGGCGACGCTGAACACCATCTCCGACAACAGTGCCTGCTGCCGCAGCGCACCGTTGACTTCGAGCCACAGCCTGCCCGCGGGTTCGCGCCCCGTGCGGGCAACGGACACGATCGGCGCAAGCGGCGCCGAGGCATCGAAACCCTTGGAGGTGTCCCAGGGCAGGCGCTTGTCCTTCGCGCGCGCCTGCAGGTCGCGGCGTGTGAGGTCGAGTCCAACGCTGTAGCCGAACACCAGGTCAAGCGCGTCGGCAACCGCGACCACGCCGTCGGCATCACGCCCGAGCGCGACCACCAGCTCCACTTCGTGGTGCAGGTCGGCGGTCGCGCTGGGATAGGGCACGTTGCCGTCGATCACCACCGCATCGGCGGGCTTCATGAAGAACACGGGCGTGCCGCGATCCACTTCGGCGCCCATCTCGCGTGCGTGCTCGGCGAAATTGCGGCCGACGCAATAAATCCGGTGCACCGGGAAGCGTGCACTGCTCCCATCGATCGGGGCGCTGGCAACGGGGATGGTGGGAAACGCGAACTCGGGCATGGATTGCTCGGCGGCAAAACCCGAGTCTAACGCGGGATCAATGCAGGCCGAGATGTGCTCGCGGCTTCTGGATCACTGCATATTCGCCATCAATCACCCGTTCGCGCGCGGCAACCTGCGCCACCGGGGCGGGCGCGCGAAGCATGCGCCGCGTGGCGGCAAACAGAAGCATCCCCAGGCCGACGAACAGTCCGACAACCACCAGCCCGGCCAGCAGGACCAGGCCGAGCAGGCCAATCAGAACGCGCAACAGCGGGTGGCGCGGCTTGCTGGGGGCGTAGTGGAAGATGCGATGGACGAACAGGGGCATGGGCGCGTGTCAAACTTGCCAGGGAAACGGAGTATGGCCATGGCCCCGGACAAAAGTGTCAACGCTTCGTTAATCCAGCGTTCTGATTTGCGAAATGGCGAGATAATCGCCAAAGACGTCGATATCGACGGCGAAATTGAATCGATCATCATCCATCGTGAAGATGAGCGGGTTCTCGCCTGGCGCAACGTCTGCCCCCACCAGGGGCGCCGTCTGGACTATGCGCCGGGTAAATTCCTGATTGACCGGGGGAATCTGGTCTGCGCCGCGCATGGCGCCAGTTTCCGGCTGAGCGACGGCCGCTGCGTCGCAGGACCCTGCCTCGGCGAGCGCCTGCATGCGCTGGTGCTGGAAGATCTGGGCGACGGGACACTGGCGATTTCGACGGCGCCCTAGAACAACAGGTTGACCGCCAACAGCGTGATCACCAGGTAGGCCAGCGTCAGCGGCGCGCCAGTCCGCCACATATCACGTGGGCGGTAGCCAGCAGGACCGGCGATCATCGACATCACCGGGTTGGACTGGCTGAGGAAGTTGTTGGAAGCCGACAGCGCCACCAGCATCGCGAACGCCAGCGGCTGACCCTGCGCGGCCAGCGCGATGTTGATCGCCATCGGCACCATCACGATGGTCGCGCCGACATTGCCGATGACCAGGCTGAAGGCAATGGTCAGCAGGCCGAGCGCCGCCTGTAATCCCCATACCGGCATGCCGCTGCCGAAGCGGTCGAGTGCCTGCTGCGCCACCCAACTGGCCGCGCCGGTGGAGTCCATCGCGTAGCCGAGCGGGATCAGGCAAGCCATCAGGAAGACCGTCTTCCAGCTCACCGCCGCGTAGGCCTCGTCCATGTTCAGCACGCCGGTGACGATCATCGCCGCCGCGCCGCCCATCAGCGCCAGCGGCACCGGGAGCAGGGTGCTCAGCGCCAACGCCATCGCCGCCACGAACAGCACGATCGCCAGCTTCAATTTGTGCGGGCGCTGTTCCTGCTTGGGATAATCGGTGACCACGACGAAGTCACGATTCACGCCGGCATGCGCCAGGTCGCTCCAGACACTGTGGAAGACCAGCATGTCGCCGGCGCGCAAGGGCAGCTGGCGGATGTCGGCGCGGAATACCTTCTTCTCGCGATTGATCGCCAGCAGGCTGATGCCGTGGCGCTTGCGCAACTGCAATTGCGCCTGGGTGCGGCCGATGAACTGCGAGTTCGGTGGTACCACGGCTTCGGAAATGCCCGCCCTGCTGGGGTCGAACAGGTCGGCGAAGTTGCGCAGTCGCGTCGACAGCTTGAGCTGGTTGGACTGCGCATACCCCTGTACCGCATCGCGTTCGCCCATCACGCCGATCACGCTGCCGACCCAGATCATCTGGTCGGCCGGCGGCGACAGACGCGCCTGGGTGCCGGTCAACAGCGCCAGGTAGAGCGGCGCGCCGGTCTGTGCCTCGGCCTCGCCGATCGACATGCCGACCAATGGACTTTCCGCGCCCACGGTCAATTCATACACCTCGCCCTCGATGCCGTATGCCTGCGCGAAATAGCTCTCGGTGCGCGCCGGCGTTACCGCGTCCTTGCCTTCCTCGGCATCGCGCAGCCACTTGCGCCCCGGATAGCGGTAGTAAAGCAGGCTGGCAATCAGCAGCGTGAGACCGATCGGCAGCGGGCGGAACATCGGGAATGCGGTCAGTGTCGCCACGCCCGAAGGAAGGTTGCGGTTCGCCGACAGCACCAGGTCGTTGAGCAGCAGCAGCGGCGAGTTGCCGACCATGGTCAGGCCGTCGCCCATCACGATCGCCGCCGCCATCGGCAGCAGCAAGCGCGACAGCGTCACGCCGGTGCGTGCCGACAATCGCGAGGCCACCGGCAGGAAAAGCGCGGTCACCGACGGGTTCTGCATGAAGCCGGACATCAGCCCGGCCACGGCCGAGGTCCACAGGATCAACCGGTCCTCGACGCCCCTGGATCGGCGCAACAGCCACGAGGCCAGGCGGTTCAACGCACCGGTGTGGTCCAGCCCCGCGCCCAGGATCATCGTGGCGATGATCGAGATCACCGCGTTGC
>JBKJMY010000279.1:0-3844 GCA_046596115.1 Arenimonas sp. | reverse complement strand
ACTTCGGCGAGGACTATCTCGGTGACGCCGGCGTGCCGATGCGCGTGTCCGACCACGATCCGGTGGTGCTGTACTTCAACCTGCACTGAGCCCGATCGCCGCGAAACCTTGCAACTGACGAATGTCTGGTCAAGCTGCACCACGCTGCACGAAAGCCCCGCGCCCCCGCGGGGCTTTCTTTATGTGGGAAGGGTCCAGTGGGAGCGGCTTCAGCCGCGATTGGATTTGCGAAGGAAATCGCGGCTGAAGCCGCTCCCACAAGAAGCCGCTCCCACAAGAAGCCGCTCCCACTGGACCGCTCCCACTGCTCAGTAGATTTCGTATTCCAGGTTGAAGCGCACCGACAGGTCAGGCGCCGCGTTGTTGATGCCGCCCAGGATCGCCGCGTCATACGCGATCTTGTTGCCACTGGCCAGGCGCTTCACACCGAACAACGCCGGACCGATGCTGTGCTTGTCGCCATCGCCAAGATGATCAACCGCGCCCAGTCCGCCGAAGCCCTGGATGCCGAATTCGAGCGCTTCCCTGCCGCGCCATTTCACCTGCCAGGCGTAATCCAGCTCGACGTCGTTGCTCGCGCCCGCGCCGACCTGGCGCTCGAATATCAGGTTGAGATCGGCGATGGTTGGCCCGACTTCTTTCTCGAACAAGGCGCCCACTTTCAGTTCGCCAGGATCCTGCGAGAAGGTGTGTTCATATTCCAGCAGCAGCCCGACATCAACCCAGTGCTTGCCCTGTTCGGTCAGGACGATCACGTTTTCCCACTCGATCGCCTCAAGCTTGCCGCCCGCTCCCGCCGCGCCCGCGTACTCCAACACCAGCTCGGACTTCCACCGGTTCGTGAACGAATACCCGACGTCGAGCACGCTCGCGTACTGGTCGGCATCACTTCCGTAATCACGGTAGCCGCCGCGAAACTCGATCTCTGTCTCACCCTTTTCGACGATCGGGCGATAGACCTTGTCGGCCGGGCCGGCGATGGCCAGTGAGGATGCGAACAGGCTGCAAGCCAGTGCAAGAAGGGATAGGGCAGGACGGGACGACGACATTGGAAACTCCTGTAATAAGCAAAGCGGCACCGCTATCGGCACAGTGCGCCGACGAGGGGTTGAATCGGGAGATGCGGTGATTGGCGTGATCGACGTACGGACGACGCGCGGACGACGCACGGATGACGCGCCTGCAGCTGCTTGGTTCCCCGCGCAATCAGCGGGCGATCAGGGCGCCCTGCGCGGTGTCCATGTGGAACTCGCCGAAGAACGGATACTTGCCCGGCTTCAGCGGTCCGAGGAAGACCGTGATCCGGCCTTTGCCAGTGACGATTTTCTCGCGATTGAGTTCGTGGCTCTCGAATTCTTCAGGGGTCGCGTCCTCATTGACGACGACCAGCTTGAACTTGGTGTTCGCAGGCACCACCAGTTGTGCCGGCTCGAAGCGATGGCCGCGCAGGGTCAGCGTGAACTCGGGCGGTGCCGCAGCCGCGGCAATGCCCACGAACATCAGCACCGCAGAGGCGATCGAAAGCAGCAGGAACTTGCGCATGGTGACTCCAGTCGGAAAACGGGGATTCGAAATAGAAATGGATCAGGCCGCTGCGCCAGATGCCGGCGCGGCGATCACGCCCGAGACTCCGGGCGGCCGCGACAGGCGCATGCCGACAAACAGCAGCGCAAGGGTGGCGACGTAAAAGACCAGCTGGATTCCGCTCGGTTCGGCGGTGTAACCGACCAGAATGTGCAGCGTCTGGCCCATCCACGACGAATCCCCAAGCAGCCAGGAGGTATCCCAGAGCCGGTCAACCAGGGTCGGGACGACATCGGCCTCCACCAGCTTTCCAGCCGCGGAGCTCGCCAGGCCAGCGGCCAGCAACACGAGCAGCAGGTTGGTCGCGGAGAAGAAATGCCGCACCGGAATCTTCAGCAGGCCGAAATACAGGCCGAATCCGAGCACGATGCCGGCAACGACACCCAACAGGCCGCCGATCGCCAGCGCGCCGAACGAAGAACCGCCGGCGACCAGTCCGTAGCCGAACAGCACCACTTCCGACCCTTCGCGCAAGACAGCAATGGCCACCACCACGAGCAGGGCCGTCATCGGGCGACTGCCGGTGGACACCTCGTTGCCGACCGCGCGCATGTGCCTGGACAAATCGCGGCTGTGCCGCGCCATCCACACTACGTGCCAGCCAATCATCACCACGGCGGCCAGCAGGACGCCCGCGTTGAACCATTCCTGGCCGGTGCCGCTGAGTGAATTGGCGATGGCGCCGGCGAACGCGGCGACGATGATGGCGCCCAGGACGCCCAATCCGATGCCCGCACCGATCCAGGCGCCGCGCCGGCTCACCCCACGGGTGGCGGCCGCGACAATGCTGACGATCAGCGCCGCTTCGAGGACTTCTCGGAAAACCAGTACGAAATTGGCAAACATGGGCTACTCCTTGAATGGGAATGATAATGGTTCTTATTTAGATTGCAAGCCCCGGCCCGACTGCCCGTTAAACTGCCGGCTGACCCACTCCCTGCCGGATCCATGGCTCCCACCACCCCCCAGACCGTTTCGATCGAGCGCGCCGGCGGTATTGGCTGGGTGCGGATGCAGCGTCCGGACGTACACAACGCGTTCGACGCCCAACTCATTGCCGAGCTCACGGCAGCACTGGCCGCCCTCGACGAGGACCCGTTCATCCGCGCAATCGTGCTGACCGGCGCGGGCTCGACTTTTTCCGCCGGCGCCGACCTGAACTGGATGCGCGCCATGGCGTCCGCCAGCGAAGCGGAAAACCTCGACGACTCGCTGCGCCTGGCGGCGCTGATGCATCGCCTCAACTTCCTGTCCAAGCCGACCATCGCACGCGTGAATGGATCGGCCTACGGCGGTGGCGTCGGCCTGGTGGCCTGCTGCGACATCGCCATCGGCGTGGACGGCGCCAAGTTTTCCTTGAGCGAAGTGAAGCTTGGCCTGGTGCCTGCGGTGATTTCTCCCTACGTGATGGCTGCAATCGGCGCGCGGCAAGCACGCCGCCTGTTCCTGGGCGCGGATGTGTTTGATGCGGCCGAAGCACTGCGCATTGGTTTGCTGCATGCGACGGTTCCCGCCAGCGAGCTCGACGCCGCAGTCAAGCGCAGCCTGCACTGGCTCAACAAGGGCGGCCCGGTGGCGCAACGCGAAGCCAAGGCGCTGGTGCATCGCCTGTCTGGCATGGATCCGGAAACCACGGCCGCGCGGGATCGCGAGAACGCCGCCTTGATTGCGCGCCTTCGGGTGTCGCCGGAAGGCCAGCAGGGCATCGGCGCCTTCCTCGACAAGAATGCGCCAACCTGGGTGGGCCGCGAATGAGTACGGCAACACCGCTGTTCGACAAATTGCTGGTAGCCAATCGCGGCGAGATTGCCTGCCGGATCATCCGCACGTGCAGGCGCATGGGCATCCGCACGGTAGCGGTCTATTCGGATGCCGACGCCCGCGCGCAGCATGTGCTGCAGGCCGACGAAGCCTGGCCGATTGGCGGTCCGCGGCCGCAGGACAGCTATCTGCGCGGCGACGCCATCATCGAAGTGGCCAAGCGCAGCGGCGCGCAGGCGATTCATCCGGGCTACGGCTTCCTCAGCGAAAACGCAGACTTTGCCGATGCCGTGGCCGCTGCCGGGATCGCGTTCGTTGGACCGACCGGCGAGTCCATGCGGCGCATGGGTAGCAAGGCTGGCGCGAAGGATTTGATGGCGGCGAGCGGTGTGCCAGTCGTGCCCGGCTATACCGGCGAGGGCCAGTCGCCCGACCTGCTGCAGCGCGAAGCCGACCGGATCGGCTATCCGCTGATGATCAAGGCCGCGCATGGCGGCGG
>JBKJMY010000264.1:0-4485 GCA_046596115.1 Arenimonas sp. | reverse complement strand
CCATGAACAGGGTCCAGAACGGGATCTTGCCAGCGTCATCCACCATGCCCTTGAGGGCAAACATCAACAACAGGAAGGCGAGGCCATTGAAGATCAGGCCCAGGCCGAACTTGCGCGGAATGATCGGATTGTTGCGGCCCATCTTTACCCAGATCCACGCCAGCAGCGGGGCCAGCGCGATGATCGCGACCGAGTTGACCGACTGGAACCACGACACCGGGAAGTCATTGGTGCCTGCCAGTGCCTGGAACAGGCCGGACATGCCGATGTCGCGGTCGACAATTTTGTCTGCCAGGAAGTTGAACGAGCTGCCCGCCTGCTCGAAGAACATCCAGAACAGCACATTGAAGATGAAGATGGTGAGCATCGCCAACACCTTGTCCCGCGAAACCGTGCCCTCGACGATGCCTTCGCGCACCAGCATGATCGCCGGAACCACGATCAGCGCCATCAGGATGTACTGCAGGAGCTCGGCGTCAATGGTCAAAAGCGCGTAGAACAGGGGGATACCCACGATCACGCCGACCACCATCACCATGCTGACGTTGCGCAGACCGACCTGGTGCTCCGCAGGCACGCCGATGCCCTTGAGCTGGGCGCGACCGAACCAGAACCACACCAGGCTGATCAGCATGCCAACGCCCGCGGCGATAAACACCACTTTATAGGCGGGCATGTCCTCGATGCCGAAGATCTTCTTCGCCAGGTACTGGGTGATCAGGGGTGCCAGGAAGGCACCCAGGTTGATGCCCATGTAAAAGATGGTAAAGCCCGAGTCGCGGCGCTCATCACCCTGGGCATAGACCTTGCCGACCAGAGTGGAAATGATCGGCTTGAACAAGCCATTGCCGACGATGATCGTGGCCAATCCCAGCTTGAACATCGCTTCGGACGGCGATGCCAGCAGGAATAGGCCCGCGGCCATGATGATCGCGCCGAGCAGGATCGAACGCTGGAAGCCGATCAGCTTGTCTGCGACGTAGCCGCCGAAGATGGCACCGGCGTACACAAGGGCAAGGTAGGCGCCGTAAAGTTCGCTGGCGGGCTTTTCGCCGGAGGCATCGCCGCCGTGGAATTGGGCAACGATGTACAACACCATCGCCCACCGGATGCCGTAGAACGCGAAGCGCTCCCAGAACTCGGTCATGAACAACATCCACAACGGGCGCGGATGCCCCATTACTTGCGTGAACTCGGGCAACGCGTCGCCGCTATGGGGCGTGTCCTGGGCACCGGTCATTCGGCGTCTCCTGTGGTGGATGCAACTGTGAGCAGGGAATTTGGCGCCCGCGACCGAAGCTTCCGGCTGCACGCGACCGCAAATGTTTAACCGCTCGCCGGCGTTACGTCAAACCCGCGGCGTCATGCTGCGCCGCAGCATCCGCAGTATCCGCAGCCGAAGCAGCCCCTGAGGGAGCGGCCCCTGTGGGAGCGGCTTCTGTGGGAGCGGCTTCAGCCCCGATCTGTGGAAGTCGCGGCTGAAGCCGCTCCCACAGGGGCTGCTCCCGCAGGCGGGGCGCCGAGCTCGGTGCGGACATCGAGCAGTTCAGGGAAGAAGGTCAGCTCCAGCGCCTGCTTCAGGAATCCCACGCCCGAGCTGCCGCCGGTGCCGCGACGAAATCCGATGATCCGCTCCACGGTCTTCATGTGCCGGAAGCGCCAAAGCTGGAAGCTCTGCTCGATGTCGAGCAGTTGTTCGGCCATTGCATACGCCTCCCAGTGCGCGTCGGCGTCCTCGTAAATTCGCTGGAACACGGGCACCAGGCGCGGGTCGCGCACGTGGGCGACGGTCCAGTCCCGCTCGACGCGATCAGCGGGCACATCGTGGCCGTGGCGGGCGAGATAGCGCAGGTACTCGTCGTACAGGCTTGGCGCTTCTAGCGCTTCGCGCAGTTCGGCCTGGCCGGAGGGATCGTGATTGAACACCGCGATCATGCCCGCGTTCTTGTTTCCCAGCAGGAATTCGATCAAGCGGTACTGCAGCGACTGGAAGCCCGACGCCGGCCCAAGCAGATGGCGAAATTGCAGGTATTCATTCGGGGTGAGCGTTTCCAGCACGCCCCACTGCTCGAACAACTGCCGCTGCACCTGCTTGACGCGCGCAAGGATCTTCTGGGTCGGCTCGAGCCGGTCTTGCTGCAGGTGCGCGATGGCGGCGCGCAACTCGTGGATCACCAGCTTCATCCACAGTTCTGACACCTGATGCTGGATGATGAACAGCAGTTCATCGTGGTGCACGGGCTGGGAGATGGGCTGTTGCGCGGCCAGCAAGCGGTCCAGGCGCAGGTAGCCGCCATAACTCAGGCGCTCGGCCAGATCGGTGATCACGCCTTGCTCGATCGGGCGTTCGTTCGGGGGTTGCGTCATGTCGGAGGACGTGGAAGGGGCGCAGTGAAGGGTACCGCATCACGCAGGCGCGGCCTCGCCGGCCCGCGGATGGAGTCTACCCAGGCAACCGGAAGGCTCCGGCGGAGCGACCGGCCTTGCCGTCGCGTTACACTAGGGGTTCCGGCTGGGCCGCCCGAAACGCGGGCTGCGCTGGCGATTTTCGCGTCCCGCTGGCTGCCTGGGAGGGCCCATGCCGACCGTTGCAACTTTTGACATCGAATATCTGCAGTACCTGGGCCCGGACGGAAAGCTCGTCCGCGATGACCTGCCCGAGTTTGCCGCCGACCGCCGCGTGCTTGTCGACCTGTTCAAGCACATGCTGCTCACCCGCGCCTTCGACACCAAGGCGGTGAACCTGCAGCGCACCGGCAAGCTCGGCACCTATGCCAGCAGCCTGGGCCACGAAGCGACCCATATCGGCATCGGCAGCGCCATGCAGTACGACGATGTGTTCGCGCCGTCGTATCGCGAATACGGCGCCCAGTTCATGCGTGGCGTGAAGCCGCGCGAGGTGCTGATGTACTGGGGTGGCGACGAACGCGGCAATGATTTCTCCGGCCCACCGCACGATTATTCCTGGTGCGTGCCGATCGGCACCCAGAATCTGCACGCGGCCGGCGCGGCGCTCGCCTTCAAGTTGCGCGGGGAACCGCGCGTCGCGGTCGCCTGCGTTGGCGATGGCGGCTCGTCCAAGACCGACACCTACGCTGCGATCAACTCGGCGGGCGCATTCACCCTGCCATTCATCCAGTGCATCATCAACAATCAGTGGGCCATCTCGGTGCCGCGCAGTGCGCAGACCGGCGCCAAGACGCTGGCGCAGAAGGGTATTGCCGGCGGCCTGGAATCGCTGCAGGTGGATGGCAACGACATCATCGCCGTGCGCGGCGCGATGGATCACGCGCTCAAGCGCGCCCGCAACGGCCACGGCGGCAGTTGCATCGAATTCGTCACCTATCGGCTGTCCGACCACACCACCGCCGATGATGCGCGACGCTATCGCGGCGAAGAAGAAGTGAAGCAAGGCTGGGCGCGCGAACCGTTCCTGCGCCTGCGCACGTTCCTTACCGACGAGGGCGTGTGGAGCGAGGCGATCGAGGCCGAGTGGAAGCAAGAGTGCAATCGCCTGACCGACATCGAGGTGAATGCCTATCTCGAAACCAAGACGCAGCCAGTGGAAGCCATGTTCGATTTCCTCTATGGCGACATGCCGCACGACGTGGCCGCGCAGCGCGCCGAAGCGCTGGAATGGGAGGGCCGCTGAGATGGCCGCCATCACACTCATCGAGGCAATCACCCAGGCCCTGGCCTGGGAACTCAAGCACGACGATACCGTCGTGGTGCTGGGCGAGGACGTCGGCATCAACGGCGGCGTGTTCCGCGCCACGGCGGGCCTGCAGGCCACGTTTGGATCGGATCGGGTCATCGACACGCCGCTCGACGAGACCACCATCGCCGGCCTGACCGTCGGCATGGCCTCGCAGGGCATGCGGCCGGTGGCCGAAGCGCAATTCGACGGCTTCATGTATCCGATGGTGGACCACATCATCTGCCACGCCGCGCGCTTGCGTTACCGCACCCGCGGCCGCCTCACCTGCCCGATGGTGCTGCGCGTGCCCTGGGGTGGCGGCATCCGCGCGCCGGAGCATCACTCCGAAGCCAACGAATCGATATTCACCAATGTCCCCGGCTTGCGCGTCGTCATGCCGTCGTCGCCGCAACGCGCCTATGGCCTGCTGCTGGCGGCGATCCGCGATCCGGACCCGGTGATCTTCTTCGAACCCAAGCGCATCTACCGCCAGTACAAGGAAGAGGTGCCCGACGACGGCGAGGCCTTGCCCCTGGACGTGTGCTTCGTATTGCGCGATGGCAGCGACGTCACCTTGGTTACCTGGGGTTCGCAGGTGAAGGAAACGCTCGAGGCCGCCGATGCGCTGGCGAAGGAAGGCATCAGCGCCGAAGTGATCGACATCGCCACCATCAAGCCGCTCGACTTCGACACCATCCATGAATCGGTGAAAAAGACCGGCCGTTGCGTGATCGTGCACGAGGCGCCACGCACCGCTGGCTTCGGTGCCGAAATTGCGGCACAGCTGG
>JBKJMY010000316.1:0-3018 GCA_046596115.1 Arenimonas sp. | reverse complement strand
CTTCGCCCAGGAAATACGTGGCCAGCGGCAGGATATCGCCCGGCCGCTCGGCCAGCGGCGGCAGGCGCAGTTCGATCAGGTTGAGGCGGTAATAGAGGTCTTCGCGAAACGTGCCGGCACGGATCATCGCGGATATGTCGGCATTGGTCGCGCTGATCACGCGCACCTTCACCTGCCGCTCGCGATTGGAGCCCAGGCGCTCAAAGCGGCCCGTCTCCAGCACGCGCAACAGTTTCATCTGGCCGGCGGGCGGAAGATTGCCGATTTCATCCAGGAACAGCGTGCCGCCATCGGCGGCCTCGAATTTACCTGAGCGTGCCTTGCTGGCACCGGTATAGGCGCCGGCATCGGCGCCAAACAATTCAGCCTCGATCAGCTCGGAGGGCAATGCGCCACAGTTGAGCGTGATGAATGGGCCCTCGCGCACCGCGGAATTGGCCTGGATGATCTCGGCGATGCGCTCCTTGCCGGTGCCGTTCGGGCCAGTGATCAGCACCGGCACATCAGCGCGGGCGACCTGGCAGGCAATTGCCAGCACACGCTCGGTCAGCGGGTCGGCCCACACCACGCCGCGCAGGTCGTAGCTGCGCTCGAGCTCGCGGCGCTGTCGCTGTTCGCGCTGCACGCGCCGGCGCAGGGCGCGGCTGGCCTGCCCCAGCTCGATCAGGTTCTCGACTACCGTGACCAGGCGGCGGTCGTCCCAGGGCTTGGGCAGATAGTCGGCCGCACCCGCCTTGACCAGGTCCACTGCGGCGTCCAGGTGTGTCCAGGCAGTTAGAAGGATCACCGGCAAGTCCGGATGCAGGCGGCGGATCTCGCCAAACAAAGCGATGCCTTCCTCGCCCGAGGTTGTATCGGCGGTGAAGTTCATGTCCTGCAGCACGAGGTCGACATCCTCGCTCGCGAGCAGCCGTAGTCCTTCCTCGGGCGACAGCGCGCGCAGTGTCGCGATGTCCTGCAGGGAAAACAGGACATCGAGCGCTGTGGCGACCGAGGGGTTGTCGTCGATGACCAGGACTGTCGGCATGACATTAGCTTACGACATGTAGGAGCGGCTTCAGCCGCGATTCTTGCACCGTGGGAGCGGCCTCAGCCGCGACTCTTGCACCGTGGGAGCGGCTTCAGCCGCGACTCTTGCACCGTGGGAGCGGCTTCAGCCGCGATGTGGGGAGTTGGAATCGCGGCTGAAGCCGCTCCCACAAGCGGCTCCCACAAGCCGCTCCCACAACTCAGGCGCTGCGCGTGGCGATCGCCGGCGAGATGCCGGACGCGCGCCAGGCCGGGGCATAGACCGCAGCGATTCCGACCAGCCACAGCACCAACGAGCCGATGGCGAGGTAGATGATCGGCAACTTTGGCAGCTCGAGCTGGCTCACGAGCAACTGGTTCAGCCCAATCGCCAGCAGCAGGCCAACAACCACGCCACTGGAGGTGATGATGAAATTCTCCAGGACGAAGTAGCGCAGGATGTCGATCTTGCGCGCGCCCAGGGCGCGACGTACGCCGATCTGCTTGCGCCGCTGGTTTACCCACAAAGTCGCCATGCCGACGATGCCGCTGGCCGTGACCAGCAGGAGCAGTACGGTCACCACCCCGAGCATCCAGGCCACTGCGCGGTCATTGCGATACAGGTCGTTGCGATTGCTTTCCATCGAATCCATGTCGACCATCATCTGGCCGGGGATCGCCTTGGATACCGCTTCTTCGGCGTCCTTCATCACGCGATCGCGCTGGCCAGGCTCGGTGCGCACGCTGAAGCGCGAGAAACTTTCAACGCGGCGCGCAGCAAACATCATGCTCAATTCGCCGCTATCGCCGTTCTGTGCCCACGGCGATTGCAGCTTGTCCACCACGCCGACGATCTGCAGCGGCTGCGCATCCGAGCCGGTGCCCAGGTAAACGGTTTTGCCAGCGACCGGGCCGTTCGGGAACAGCTTCTTGGCCAGCACCTTGGTCACGATCGCAATCTTGCCCAAGCTCTGGCTCTTGTCCGGGTCGATGTACTCGACGTCCTCAGCTGTGATGTCCCGGCCTTCGATCAATTTTAGCCCGTAGGTCTTCACGAACGAATCCGGCCCGAAATACACCGCTGCGTTGGTGGTGGTTTCCGGTTGCCTGGTGTCCAGCGACAGGCCCATGTTCCAGCCCGAGGTCGACAGCGGCGACTGGTTGGTCCAGGCGACCGCAGCCACGCCGGGAATCGCCCGCAGGACGGCGGCATTGCGCTCTTGCAACGCGATCTTTCCTTCGGCGGTCTCCGGATCCTTCAATTGCGCGATGCCGATCTGGAACAACGTGCTCTCGTCCGCCACGCCACTTGCGCGGCTGGTGCGGGCGACGCGGTCCTGGATGATGTATAGCGCGTTGGCGACGATGGCCAGGCTGAGCGCAACCTGCGCGGCGATCAACAGTGCGCCGGTCTTGTTGCGCAGCAGGGACGACAGGATCGGACGGAATGCCATGGCGAACTCCTTATTGCGTCTTAAGTTGCAGGGCGGGTGTGACCTGGCAGGCGCGCCAGGTCGGCAGAAGGCCAGCCAGGATGCTGGCGCTGACGGCCAGGACGAACGTCATCACCAGCATCGGCAGGTCCATCTTCGCGACGACCGCCATCTGTTCTGATTGCAGCGAGATCAGCGCCAGTCCGCCGAAGCTGAGCGCCAGACCGAGCAGGCCGCCGGCCAGCCCGATCACCGAGGCCTCGATCAGGAACTGCCGGAAAATCTCGCCCTTGGTGGCGCCGAGCGCGCGTCGCACGCCGACCTCACCGGCACGCGCGGAGAACTTCGCCAGCAACAGGCCGACCGTGTTGACCAGGCACACCAGCAGGAAGCCGAACGCCAGCCAGGTCGACAGCTTGGTGTCGGCGCCGACCACGCCCAGGTGCTCCATCCATTCCATGACGTTCTGCATCCGTACGTTGACCGGGCGCGGATAGCGGCCGAGCTTCTTCTGGTCGGTGATGTAGGCGCCGAGGAATTCCTTCAGCCGGGGCTGGTCGGCGGCGGACTTGCCCTC
>JBKJMY010000201.1:0-5131 GCA_046596115.1 Arenimonas sp. | reverse complement strand
GCGATCGCAGACAGCAGGCGGTGCGGCAACAGGTACTGCAGCATGACTGCCGGGCTCACGGCCGCGCCTTCGACAGGATGGACAGGTCGGACGCAATCGCCTTCCAATCCAGCGGTGGCCGGATCAGCCCCGCCTCTCGCCCCTGCGGATCGAGCACGACAAGGGTGGCGGAGTGATCCATCGTGTAGTCGCCGCCGTTGGTCGGGACTTTCATGTAAACCAGGCCGAAGGTCGCGGCGGCGCGGGCCAGTTGATCTGGCGACGCGCTGGCCGCAATCGTGTCCGGTGAGAAAAAGTGCGCGTAGGTGGCCACCAATTCCGGTGTGTCGCGTTCCGGATCCACGGTGAGGAAGAGCAAGCGCGGGCGGCTGGCATCAGCCAGCGTGCGCCACTGCGCTTGCGCCTTGGCCAGTTCGGCCAGCGTGGTCGGGCAGACGTCGGGGCAGTGGGTGAAGCCCAGGAAGACCACGGTCCAGTGCCCGGCCAGGCTGGCGGCATTGACCTTGCTGCCATCGGCAAGATCAAGCTTGAACGGTGCCAGCGGCCGCGGGGGTTCGATCAGGCGCACTGCCTGCAACTGCAGGGGGGTTGCTGCCGGCGCATCGGCACGCCCGGTCCAGCGCTGCGCGGCATACAGGCCCAGCCCCGCGGCAAAGGCTGCCACGATGACGATCAGGGTGGAGCGGCTGGCGAAGCCGCGGCGCGTGCGGGAAGGCATGATCCCAGTATAGCGGGGCCGGCTGCGGCAGCCGACGCTATACTTGCGCCTTTCGCGACCATCGAGCCGGCATGAGCGCCGAACTGCGCAGCATCATCGATTTCATCCGCTATGGCGCGACGCGCTTCCAGGCGGCGGGGCTGAGCTTTGGGCACAGCTTCGACAACGCCCTCGACGAGTCGACCCAATTGGTCTTGCACGCACTGTCTTTGCCACACGACCTCGGGCCGGCGTATGGCCAGGCACGGCTGGTGGCCGAAGAGCGCGACGCCGTCCTGGCACTGTTCGACCGGCGCATCAACGAGCGCATCCCGGCCTGTTACCTGACCGGCGAAGCCTGGTTTGCCGGACTCAGCTTCAAGTCCGATCCGCGCGCCCTGGTGCCGCGGTCGCCGATCGCGGAGCTGATCGAGTCCGGTTTCGAGCCATGGCTCGGCGGCCGGCCGGTCGAGCGCATGCTCGACCTGTGCACCGGCTCGGGCTGCATCGCCATCGCCACCGCGCACTACAACCCGCAGTGGCTGGTGGATGCCGTGGACCTGTCGCCCGATGCACTCGCGCTGGCGGCGGAAAACGTGGCGCGGCTGGAAACGGACACTGTCCGCCTCATGCAATCCGACCTTTTCCAGGCCCTTGCTGGCGAAGTGTACGATCTGATCGTGAGCAACCCGCCCTATGTGACCCACGACGAAACCGACGCGCTGCCGCCCGAGTATGCGCACGAGCCCGAGCTTGGCCTGCGCGCCGGCGACGATGGCCTGGACCTGGCGTTGAAGATACTGCGTGATGCGCCGGCGCATCTGTCCGCGGACGGCTTGTTGATCTGCGAAGTGGGTGATAGCGAAAAGGCACTGGCCAAGCTGCTGCCGGAACTGCCTTTCGCGTGGGTGGAATTCAAGGTCGGGCAGATGGGCATCTTCGCCATCGATCGCGCGCCACTGGTGCAGCACCACGCGCGCATCAGGCTGCTGGCGGACACACGCTGATGGGCGCCAATTCCTTCGGCACGCTGTTCACCATCACCACCTTCGGCGAGAGCCACGGCGCAGCG
The DNA here is from genome assembly GCA_046596115.1 of Arenimonas sp. GTDB lineage: Bacteria > Pseudomonadota > Gammaproteobacteria > Xanthomonadales > Xanthomonadaceae > Arenimonas. The sequence continues at coordinate 3,362 of JBKJMY010000201.1, read as the reverse complement.
ATCGGCTGCGTGGTGGATGGTTGCCCGCCGGGCTTGTCGATTGCGCCGCAGGATTTCGTCGCCGACCTCGGGCGCCGCGCCACCGGCAAGTCGCGGCACACCTCGCAGCGGCATGAGGAAGACGCGGTTGAAATCCTGTCCGGCCTGTTCGAAGGGCGGACCACCGGCGCCCCGATTGCCCTGTTGGTGCGCAACACCGATGCGCGGAGCAAGGATTACGCGAAGCTCGCCGAGCAGTTTCGCCCCGGCCATGCCGACTACACCTATTGGCAGAAGTACGGCATCCGCGATCCGCGCGGTGGCGGGCGCAGTTCCGCGCGCGAGACAACGATGCGCGTCGCTGCCGGCGTGATCGCGCGCAAATGGCTGGCCGAACGCTACGGCGTGCGGATCCGCGGCCATGTCTCCCAGATCGCAGACATCGTGCCGCACAGCTTCGATTGGGACGCGGTCGAGGGCAATCCGTTCTTCTGGCCGGATGCATCGCAGGTGGCTGAGCTCGAAGCCTTCATGGATGCGCTGCGCAAGTCGGGTGACTCGGTCGGCGCGCGTGTGGACGTGGTCGCCGAAGGCGTGCCGCCCGGCTGGGGCGAGCCGGTGTACGGCAAGCTCGATGCGGAACTCGCGTCGGCGATGATGAGCATCAATGCGGTGAAGGGCGTCGAGATCGGCGCCGGCTTTGCCAGCATCGCCCAGCCCGGAAGTGTGCATCGCGATGCGATGACACCGGGCGGTTTCGGCAGCAACCACGCCGGCGGTGTGCTCGGCGGCATCTCCACCGGGCAGCCAGTGACGGTTTCGGTCGCCTTCAAGCCAACCTCCAGCCTGCGGTTGCCGGCGCAAAGCATCGACCTGCAGGGCAACGCGGTCGAAACCATCGTCACCGGGCGACACGATCCCTGCGTCGGCCTGCGTGCAACTCCAATTTGCGAGGCCATGCTGGCGCTGGTGCTGATGGACCAGGCGCTGCGCCACCGCGCCCAATGCGGCGACGTCGGCCCGGTATCGCCGCGCATTCCCACCTGAGCCACTGAACAAGAAACCGTAATGAGCACAGACGCCACGCGCCCGAATCCAACTGTTGCAGTCGTCGGTGCCACCGGCGCCGTTGGCGAAACCATGCTCGCGATCCTCCAGGAGCGCGACTTCCCGGTCGGCCGCCTGGTCGCGCTGGCCAGCGAACGCTCGGCTGGAACGAAAATCCGCTTCCGCGGCGAAGACATCGTGATCCAGGACCTGGCCAGCTTCGATCCGGCCGGCGTGGACCTCGCGCTGTTCTCCGCCGGTGGCGCCACCTCAAAGGAATGGGCACCGCGATTTGCCGCCGCAGGTGCGATCGTGATCGACAACAGCTCGGCTTTCCGCTACGACGATGACGTGCCGCTGGTGGTGGCCGAAGTGAATCCGGATGCAATGAAAACCGTGCCGCGCGGCATCATCGCCAACCCCAACTGCTCGACCATGCAGATGGTGGTCGCGCTGGCGCCGATCCATCGCGCCGTGGGCATCGAGCGCATCAACGTCGCTACCTACCAGTCGGTCTCCGGCGGTGGTCGCTCGGCGATGGAAGAGCTGGGCCGGCAGACGGCAGCGATCTTGCGCTTCGAGGATCCCGCGCCGAGTCGCTTCCCGGTGCAGATCGCCTTCAACCTGATCCCGCACATCGACGACTTCATGGACAACGGCTTCACCAGGGAAGAGATGAAGCTGGTCTGGGAGACGCGCAAGATCCTCGGCGACGATTCCATCATGGTCAATCCGACCGCGGTGCGCGTGCCTGTGTTCTATGGCCATTCCGAAGCCGTGCACATCGAGACCCGGGAAAAGATCACCGCTGCCGAGGCGCGCGCGTTGCTGGAAGCCGCACCGGGCGTCGAAGTGGTGGACGAACGGACCGGCGGTGGTTACCCCACGCCGGTCACCCACGCGTCCGGGAATGATCCGGTGTATGTCGGGCGGATCCGCGAGGACATTTCGCATCCGCGCGGCCTGGACCTGTGGGTGGTTTCGGACAATATCCGCAAGGGCGCGGCCCTGAACGCGGTGCAGATTGCCGAGCTCTGGTTGAAAAATCGCGCGTAAACAGTTATTCACAAAGGGGTTCGCAGGCTCGCACCGGCCCCCGCCGGAACGCCCCTGCACCTGTATTCGGGAGTTGCTTCGTGACCCATCGTCCGCTGACCCTCTCCACCGCGTTGGCGCTCGCGCTGGCCAGTTCCGGTGCTTCCGCCATGGGCCTGGGGCAGTTGCAGGTCAAGTCCGGCCTGAACCAGCCGCTGGAGGCGGAGATCCCGATCATCTCGGCAACCGCAAGCGAGCTCGACCAGCTCGACGTGCGCCTGGCCTCGCCGGATGCATTTTCGCGCGTCGGCCTGGATCGTCCGGGCGAACTGACCGCGAACCTGCAGTTCAGCGTCGGCAAGAACTCCCGTGGCCAGCCGGTCATCCGGGTGACCACCCCGACCCGTTTCACCGAACCGCTGCTCAGCTTCCTGATCGAGGCCGAGTGGGGCAGGGGCGTGGTGACGCGCGAGTACACCGCGCTGATTGACCCGCCGTATATCGCGCCGGCCGTGGTCAGGCCAATGACGACCCCGGTGATCGCTGCGGTTCCTGCACCGGTGGTCGTCCCGCCGATGACGTCGCCGGAACCGGCGCCGATGCCGCCCGAACCGGCTGCCTCGACGCCATCGGTCGCCCAGGCCCTGCCAGCGGCACAGCCCGAGGCCGAGGCCGCGCCGGTCGAGTCGCTACCTGAGCCCGCGTACGTCCCGCCGCCGCCGATCGCACAGTCCGCGCCGCCGCCAACACCTGTCGCCGCACTCCCACCGCCGCCAACACCTGTCGCTGCACTCCCACCGCCGCCGGCTCGTGTCGCCGCGGTACCCGCGCCGCCGGTCGCCGATGCGCTGCGCCCGACGCCGCCCGCGCGCCCGACGCCCCGTCCGACGCCTGTCGCAGCCGCTGCCAAGCCGCAGGCGCCGCCGCCGCAGCCAACACTCGCGCCCAAGCCCAAGGCGCCCCCCGCCATCGACAAGCTGGCTCCGGTCGTCCCGGGCCAGACCCTGTGGAGCATTGCCAGCGGCGTGCGCCCCGATGCGGGCGTATCGGTCAACCAGATGATGATCGCGTTGCTGCGCGCCAATCCGTCCGCGTTCGACCGGGACAACGTCAACCGCCTGCGCAGTGGCTCGGTGTTGCGCGTGCCAGGCCAGGACGAGGTGACCCAGCTGAGCGCCGCAGAGGCCGCGATGCTGGTCCGGCAACAGGCCAATAGCTGGCGCAATCCGCGCGCGGCCGTGCCGCAGCCGGTGGAAGGGCCGGCGCGCCAGGGCCCAGCCAATGACATCGCCGCATCCAAG
>JBKJMY010000247.1:0-4511 GCA_046596115.1 Arenimonas sp. | reverse complement strand
ATTGCCGCCGCAACCGGCGGCTGCTTCCCCGCGGCAACCTGCGGCCGCGTTGCCGCGGAAACCGGCGCCTGCTTCGCCGTGGCAACCTGCGGCAACAGCAGTGCAGGCGTGCACAACAGCGCCAGCGTCAGCAGCGACCCTCGTACCCGAATCCATGCAGCCTTGCGTTGCAGCTCCATCACGTCGCCTCCTGCATCAGGCGCAGCAGCTTGGAGCGCAGCTGCGCCTCGTCTTCCGGATGCGCGGGATCCTTGTCGATGCATTCGACCGGACACACCACCACGCACTGCGGCTCATCAAAGTGGCCGACGCATTCCGTGCAGCGCGACGGCTCGATCACATAGATCGTCTCGCCCTGGCGGATCGCCTGGTTCGGGCAGGCCGGCTCGCAGACGTCACAATTGATGCACAACTCGTTGATCAGCAATGCCATGGTCTTGCACGGCCCCGTCGCCGGGGCCGCTGAGCACTCCGCTTATTTTGCTTCGACGAAGATGAACTTGGCGCCACCGGACTCGACCGCAGCCTGCACGCGCGGCTGGTCGGCCACCTTGCCGATGAACAGCACCTGCGAACCCTTGAGCGCATCTGGCTGGGCGCCACTGAAAGCGGCCACGATCAGGTCGGCCATCTTGACGCTGTCGGGCGAACCGAAGGCCAGCATGTTGCCGGGCAGGACGGTACGGGTCACCGCGGCAGTGACGCTCTCGAGCTGGCGGTCGAACGGGCTGCGGTTTTCAGCATCACCCGGCGTCGGCGCGGCGCTGTTGGCCGGCAGGTAATACGGGAACACGCGGTCGGTCACGCCAGCCATGTTGCGCGAGACAACCTGCTGCAAGTACAGCTTCCAGTCGTTGTCAGTTACGGTGGTGGGCGCATGCAGTTCCGCAAGCGGCCCGGCGGCTTTCTTGGGCGCATCGCCGGAGTCTTGGTCCGACGACGTGCATCCGGCCAGGAACAAACTGGCCAGGATCAATACAGGAGCGAGCAGGGAACGGAACATGGCGAACCTCGTCTAGTTGGTTTGCGGTTGCGGTTGCGGGATGGGCGCAAGGCCCCAACGTGCCGACAAAGCTGCCGCCACGTCGGGGTGTACGAACCCGGTCACATCGCCGCCCAGCCGCGCGATTTCGCGGACCAGGGTGGACGACAGGAAACTGTGTTGCTCCGACGGAGTCAGGAACAGGGTTTCGACATTCGGGATCAAATGCCTGTTCATGCTCGCCAGCTGGAACTCGTATTCAAAGTCGGACACGGCGCGAAGCCCACGCAGCAGGACGCCGGCACCGACCTCGGTGACAAAATGCGCAAGCAGCGAATCGAACCCCTGCACCCGGACATTCGGGATGCCGGACAGGGCGACTCGGCTGAGGCGCACGCGCTCTTCCATGGGCAGGGCGGGACTCTTGCCCGGGCTCTCGGCCACGCCCACGATGATTGTGTCGAACAGATTGGCAGCCCGCATCACCAGGTCAACATGGCCGTTGGTGATTGGATCGAAGGTGCCCGGATAGACGGCGATCCGGTTGCGCGCCGCGGTCATGGCCTGCTACCTGTCTCCGTGGATTGAACTTCTAGTGTAGCAGCGCCCCCGCGTTCCGCCCGGAACAGTTGGTGCCGCGTGCCGCGCGTCACGGCTTCCCGATGCAGATTCCACCCGGAAGGCGGGCTGAAACTTGCACTGGGGGCAAGTTCTAGGTGGATCCATGCGCGATCTGCGAGCCAGGGAGCGACAGCATCGGCCGCCGACTGCCAAAGTCCAGCCTCGAACGGCGGGTCGATGAAGGCAATGTCGAAGCGGCGCATGGATGGCCGGCCCAGCCAGCCCAGCGCCTCCACCGCTTCCACATGCACCATGTCGGTCTTCAGGCGCGTCGCCGTGTCGCGCAGGCTGGTCGCCAGGACAGCGTCGCGCTCCAGCATCAGGACCTCCGCCGCTCCGCGCGAAGCAGCCTCGAAACCAAGCGCACCCGAGCCTGCGAACAGGTCAATCACCCGCCGGCCTGCCACCTCCTGTTGCAGCCAGTTGAACAGCGTCTCCCGCGCCCGATCCCCGGTGGGGCGCAGGCCGGCGCGATCCGCAACAGGCAGCTTCGAGCCGCGCAGGCTGCCGGCAATAATCCGAACTTGGCCGATCACGGGGCGGTTCATCGGGCGTGGCGGGGGGTGGGTGATAACATTCGGGCATTGTCCCGGATTCGCCTGGCGATGTTTGAATTCCTGAAGAAAAAGCCGGTTGCGCAGCCACCGGCCAAGCCACTCACAGCCCCAACCGACCCGGCAGCGCATGGCGCGCCGGACGCGTCGGCGCCGGTCGCGCGTGGATTCAGCCCGGAAGACCTTGTCAGTGCCTATGTGGACGTCCAGGCCGAAAAGGCGGCACGTCTCGAGGCCGAAAAGGCCGCCGCCCGCATCGCGGTCAAGCAAACCGTGGGCGCCAGTCTGCTGGCGCGCAGCCTGGGTGGCCTGTTCTCGGGCAATCCGCGGCTGGACGAAGACCTGCTGGACGAGATCGAAACCGCCCTGCTGAGCGCCGATGTCGGCGTCTCGGCCACCACCTCACTGGTCGCGGACTTGCGCAAGCGAATGAAAGTACGCGAGTTTGCCGATGCTTCGGCGCTCGCGGCCGCCCTGCGCGCCGATTTGCTGGCGATCCTGAAGCCGATTGCAGTCCCGCTCGAGATCGATCCGGCGTGCGCGCCGTTCGTCATCCTCACCGTCGGCGTCAACGGCGTCGGCAAGACCACCACCATCGGCAAGCTGGCACGACGCTTCCAGCTCGATGGCCATAGCCTGATGCTGGCCGCTGGCGATACGTTTCGCGCCGCAGCCGTGGAGCAACTCAAGGTCTGGGGCGAGCGCAACAATGTGGTGGTGATCGCGCAAGGCCAGAATGCCGATGCCGCCTCGGTCGCCTTCGACGCTTTGCAGGCTGCGAAATCGCGTGAGTTCGACGTATTGATCACGGACACCGCAGGCCGCCTGCACACCCAGGCCGGATTGATGGCCGAACTGGGCAAGATCCGTCGCGTGCTTACCAAGCTCGATCCGGCGGCGCCGCACGAGGTGCTAATGGTGATCGACGGCACCACCGGGCAGAACGCGATCAGCCAGTTGCGCGCTTTCCATGCGGCAGTCGGCGTCACCGGGCTGGTCGTCACCAAGCTCGACGGCAGCGCCAAGGGCGGCGTGCTGTTTGCGCTTGCGCGTGAGTTCAATATCCCGATCCGCTTCATTGGCCTGGGCGAGCAACTGGACGACTTGCGCGTGTTTGATCCCGAAGCATTCGTGGACGCGCTGCTACCCGAACGCTTGGGCGCCTGATGTTGCAAGCCCTGCGCAGCCGCCGCTGGCTGGTGGTGGTATTGCTGCTGCTGGGGGCGTTTGCGCTTGCGCTTGCGTGGTGGGTCAATCGCCAACTCGAACCAAACCGCTTGGCGGCCACGGTGCTCGATCGTGTCGGCCAGTCACTGCAATTGCGTTTTGGTTTCGATGGCACGCCGGAGTATGCATTCCGCCCCGAGCCGCGCCTGGTACTGCCCGGGCTGACCGTGGCCGGGCTGGTGGGCGAGCCCTTCCTGACCGCCAAGCGCGCGGAAATTTCCCTGCCCTGGGCCACGATCACTGGCGGCGAGCCGGTGATCACGCGCGTTCTGTTGGACACGCCGGTGCTGCATGTCGACGGACTGCTGCGCTGGATCGACGCGCGGCCCAAGGAGCCGTTCAAGTTGCCGACGCTCACGCATGGACTTGAACTGCGCGATGGCACGATCCTGGGTGACGGTTATTCGCTGCGCAAACTGGCGCTTGCGCTGCCGAACCTGCGACAGGGGCAGCCTGCCGACCTGTCGGTAGCTGGCGATTTCGCCGCGGGCTCGACGAAAGTCAGCGGAAGGCTACAGGTGCATCTGGCAACCGCGGGCCTTGCCTCCGCCTACACCCTGCAGTTCGACGGCAGCCTGGAGCAGTCGCCCAAGCCCCTGCCGATGAATATCGCGTCGAGCGGACAGTTCGAATCCACCGATGCCGGCACCACCCTCAACGCGACCACGCTTGCCTTCGAAGGGGATTCGCCGTTACCGAAGTTGTCGGGCAAGGCGACGCTGCAACTGGACGCGGCGCTGCGCTTCGGGTTCGACGGCGTGCTGAAACAATGGCCGTCTGGCTGGCCTGCATTGCCGGCACCGCTGGATGCACAATCCGCGAACCTTCCCTTGCGGCTGGCGTATTCCGGGCCCAAGGATCTTTCGGAGCCAGTCAACCTGCATATCGAAAAGCTTGAGACTGTCCTGGACGCGAGGGTGAAGGTCGATTCATTCCAATCCTGGATGGCGGCATCGCCGGCGTCACCGCTTCCACCAATCATCGGCACGCTGCGCACGCCGATGCTCGACTTCGACGGCATCAAGCTGGAAGGCGTTGAAGCGGAAATTCGCGCCGACGCGCAGACGCCGGTGACTGAGCCGGTGACTGAGCCGGTTCCAGGCGCCGCCGCTACCGCCACCTCGGCC
>JBKJMY010000239.1:0-7634 GCA_046596115.1 Arenimonas sp. | reverse complement strand
CCAGGTGATGGCGCGCCTTGCCTTTCACCAGGCGCGGCGCGTTGTGCATCCACGAATTGTTGCTGCGCACATCGCGTCGTCCGATCAGGCGCAGGCCATCGGCGGCTGCCGCTGCGCGGTTGCGTGCTGCGAAACGTGACACTTCGGCCAGCAGTGCGGCGGGCGCCGCTTCGATGCAGCCACTTGCGGTTTCCAGACGAGCAAACAGCGACGGCCGCAGCGGACCGAGATCCAGGCCGTGCGGCGCGGCCTCAAGCATCGCCAGGTCGACGCCGCTGTCACCACGTGCAAGACCGGCGGCGATCATGGCGCGTGGCGGCGGCAAGTCGCGCCACGGCTTGCCCGCGGCATTGGAATAAGCGGCGCCCAGGCCATTGACAATTTCCCAGTCGGCGCGCTCATCGGCGCTGCGCTCGCGCATCGGCTGGCTGAGCCGGGCCACGCGGCGCACGGCGAAGGCGTTGAAAATCAAGTCGTAGTGATCCTGGGTCAGCGACGAGGCCGGTGGCAGGATCAGGTCGGCATGGCGGGTGGTTTCGTTGATGTAGATGTCGATCGAAACCATGAAATCCAGCTCCGACAGTGCGCGATCCAGGCTGCGACCATCGGGCGTGGACAGCACCGGGTTACCGGCGACAGTGAGCAGACCGTGCACACGGCCTTCGCCGGGCGTGGCGATTTCCTCGGCCAGGCAGGCGACCGGCAGTTCACCGGCAAATTCCGGCAGGCCGCGCACGCGACTGCGCCATCGACCGCCATGGCCCGCACTGGTGCCTGGACCGGTGACCGGGATGGCCGGTTCGTTGGGCAGCATGCCGCCTTCGCGGTCGAGGTTGCCGCTGACCAGGTTCACCAGCTGCAGCAGGTATTGGCACAGCGTGCCCCAGGCCTGCACGCAGACGCCCATGCGGCCGTAGGCGAGCGCGCGTGGCGCGGCAAGGAAGTCGCGCGCGATACGCTGCGGTACGTCTGGCCTGATCCCTGATTCGGCCTCCAGCATCGAGGTGTCAATCGCATTGATCGCAGCCAGCGCGGCGTCGAGTCCCGCGATGCGATCGCCGTAGGCAGCGATGCGCGGCGGGCCAAGCGCGAGCATGGCCTGCAGCAGGGCGACCAGGAACAGCGCGTCGCCGCCCGGGCGAATGAACAGGTGCTCGCTGGCGATCTCTGCGGTTTCCGTGCGTCGCGGGTCCACAACCACCAGCCGACCGCGCGCGACCAGCGACTTGAGCCGCTTGGCGATGCCTGGTGCAGTCATCAGGCTGCCGTTGGAGACGACCGGGTTGGCGCCCAGCATGAGGAAATAATCGGTGCGATCAATGTCGGGAATCGGCAGCAGGAACTGGTGGCCATACATCTGCGCGCAGGTGAACTGGTGTGGCCACTGGTCCACCGACGAAGCGCTATACACGTTCGGGCTGCGCAGTGCGCGCAACAGCGCTGGAAGGTAAGCGATGTGGCCGAAGTGATGGACGTTCGGATTGCCCAGGTAGGTGGCGATTGCTCCGGGGCCATGCGCGGCCTGCAACGCTGCCAAGCGCGCGCCGGCCAGCGCGAATGCCTCGTCCCAACCAATGGGCAGCCAGCGCTCGCCATCGCGGCGCATCGGCGTGGTGAGGCGGTCAGGGTCCGCTTCCAGGTCGAGGATGGCATTGCCCTTGGGACAGATGTGGCCCTGGCTGAAAGGGTCGGCGGCATCGCCCCGGATCGCTACCAACTGGCCATCCTCGGACTGCAGCTCGAGGCCGCAGATCGCTTCGCACAGATCGCAGGCCCGGAATTGTGATGTGCGCATGCTGGCGTCTCCCGCCGGCCGATTCGGACCGATGGTAGTCGATCACGCGACCGCAACACGTAGATTTGGCATGATTGTGTTTTAGCCATCCAGGGGAAATGCATGACTCGCACCGCTACGCTCACCGCCGCCATCCTTGCTGCGCTCGCTGCGTCTGGGGCAGGAGCGCAAGCTCCCGCTAAGCCGGCGCTGGCCGCGGCTGCACCTGGAACGCCGATCGAGCTGCAGGTCGACTTGCGCGATGCCGGCCGCAAGATCTTCCGCGTGCGCGAATCCATCCCCGTGCAGGCGGGTCCACTTCGGCTGGAATACCCGAAATGGATTCCCGGCGAACACTCGCCGTCCGGCACGATTGCCGGCGTCACCGGCCTGAAGCTGTCGGCTGGCGGGCAGCGACTGGCTTGGCGCCGCGATCTGCGCGACATGTTTGCGATCACCACGCAGGTTCCGGCCGGCGTTGACCGTGTCGAACTGGAGTTCGAGTACCTGTCGCCGACCGGTGGTGGTGACTTCGGATCAAGCGTGTCGGCGACGCCGCGCCTGGTCGATCTGGAGTGGAACCAGGTGGTGTTTTATCCGGCCGTGGCCGGATCCCTGGCCCTGCCGATCCGGCCGTCGGTCCGCCTGCCAGCCGGCTGGCAGATGGGCACGGCGCTGGAAGTCGACGGTGCTGCGACGGCAGAGGGCGGTACGCGCTTCCGCACGGTGTCGCTGGAACAACTGGTGGACTCACCGTTGATTGCGGGCCAGAACTTCCGCCGCATCGACTTGGCACCGGGTGCTGCAACGCCCGTGTTCCTCGATCTGGTCGCCGATTCGCCGGCCAACCTGGTGCTCACCGATGCCCAGGTGCGCGACCACCGCAATCTGGTCGTGCAGGCGGAAAAATTGTTTGGCGGTCATCACTACAAGCACTATGATTTCCTGTTCACGCTGTCCGACAACACCGGCCACTTCGGCCTGGAGCACCACCAGAGCAGCGATGACCGACTGGAGTCCGAGTTCTTTTCCAATGCCGACCAGTACGTCACCGGCGCACACCTGTTGCCGCACGAATACGTGCACAGCTGGAACGGCAAGTTCCGCCGCCCGAACGGGCTGCTGACCAGCAGCTTCAACACGCCCATGGAAGACGATCTGCTGTGGGTCTACGAAGGCCTGACCAACTACCTGGGCGAAGTGCTGACCGCACGCTCCGGGCTGCAGACGCCCGCGCAATACCGCGAGGCGCTGGCAGTGACCGCTGCAGGCATGTCCGGTCAGACTGGACGCAGCTGGCGTCCATTGCAGGACACCGCCGATGAGGCACAGATCCTGTATTACTCGCCCGGCGGCTGGGCCAACTACCAGCGCGGGACCGACTTTTACGCCGAAGGCACGCTGCTATGGCTGGAGGTCGATACCCGGATCCGTGATTTGAGCGGCGGCAAGCGATCGATCGACGACTTCACCCGGGCATTCCATGGCGTTGGCGGCAATGACTTCGTGCCGCGGGGCTACGACTTCGACGACGTCGTCGCCGCGCTTGAGGCTGTACAGCCGGGTGAATGGCGTGGATTCCTGCGCGAGCGCCTGGACTACGTGGGCGACAAGGCCCCGCTCGGCGGGCTGGCGCGTGCCGGTTGGGCACTGGCGTTCACCGACACGCCATCGAGTTACTCCAAGGCGACTGAGGCGAGGTCGCACCAGGTTGACCTGATGGATTCGATCGGCCTGCGCGTGGCCGCCGACGGCGGCGACGATGCCGAGGGACTGGTAGGCGACGTGCGTTGGGGCAGTCCTGCCTTCGACGCCGGGCTGGCGCCGAACATGACCCTGGTGGCAGTCAATGGGCTGGCGTTCAAGCCCGATATCCTGCGCGCGGCGATCGTCGAGGCAAAGGGCAAGGGCACGCCGATCCGCCTGCTTACCAAGAACCTGGACACCTTCTCCACGCTCGAGGTTTCCTACCGCGGTGGGCTGCGTTATCCGCAGTTGGTGCGCTCGACCGGTGCCGATACCCTCGCGGCGATCATCGCGCCGCACTGATGCGGAGGCGGGCGCTGAAGTTTTCGGCGTTGTCTCTGTCGGCGTAGCTGTCGTCGTCGTCGGCGGCGTTGTCGGCGTCGGCGCTCAGGCGCTGCGCGACTCGAGATCAAGTGGCTGCAGCCCCGCCACCAGTTCGGGCAGGTGCTCAGCGTAGCGGCGGCCATGGCCGACGCTACGCCCGTGCAGGGACAGGCCCATGCGCAATGACGAACCGTAGCGGATCCCCAGGAAGCCACACACCACGCGTAACACCATGTCGGGCTTGGCGACCAGGCTTTCGTAGTCGATGTCCATGATTCGCCCGGGCAGGACCTGGTGCCAGTGCCGCATCAAGCGGTCGTACTGCAGGTAGGCCGCCGCCAGAGCGCCGGGGTCATGCACGGGCAGCAGAGTATCGCCGCCCGGCTGGGCAAGGATCGACACGCAGGTATCCATGGGATCGCGGCGGACGTGTAGCAGCCGCGCGCCCGGCAGTGCGCGCACGATGCAGCCCGCCAACAGGAAGTCAAATGGCCGGCTCTCGCAGACCAGGATGGGCTTGCCGCTGTTCGCCCCGGTGGACTCCAAAAACTCGCGGCCAAGCGCCTCGCAGTCGATATCGCCGAGGCGTGCGAAGTCGGCCGCCTCGAACGGCCGGGCAGAATCTCGCCCCAGCCGATGCGACAGCAGCGGCGCGAACACCGGCAGCGAACCAAGTGATTGAACGCGCGAATGGCGCGAGAGCAGGTTGCCGAACAGGGCCACGCCAGACTGCGGCATGCCGAACACGAACACCGGCGCCTGGCTCGGCTGTCCGGCTCCCATCGTGCGCACGAATCGCTCGTCGCAAGTTGCAATCAGGGCATCGACCATGCGCTCGGGCGGATCGAGGGTCTTCGGCGCGCGACTTGCGATCGCCGCCTGCAGGTTCGGCCAGGCAGCGACGCTCTCGCCATCGGCGTCCAGTTCCCGGAACAGTGCCAGGGCGGTGAGTTCGCGGTCCTGCGCTGACTGGGTGTCCTGCAAGCGCTTGGCCAGTTGCCTGCGATGCGTGGGATCGTCGCGCCCGCGCAGCCCCGACAGGGCCCAATGGGCTTTCGCGTGGCTGGGCTGGACCGCCAGGCAGGCGCGCAGGTCTTGCTCGGCGCCCTCTGGCATGCCGAATTGCCGGCGCGCCAGTGCGCGATTGAAATACATCGACGGCTGGGTGCTGTCCATGGCCAGCGCCTGGTCGAACAATTCCAGCGCCAGCGCCTGCTCGTCAAGTCGGGTGAGCGCCACTGCAAGGGCATCCACGACCACCGCGCCCAAGCGGGGTTGCGACAAGGCGCGCAGGGCAACGGTGCGCGCTGCCTCGATCCGACCGCAGGCGATCAGGCAGCGGGCCTGGTGCACCAGTAATTCCGCCTGGTCGGGCTGGATCGCCAATGCTTCGGTGGCCAGATCGAGGGCCCGGTGGTGCCGGCCCCTGCGCGCCATCACCAGCGACAGCCGGAGCCTGCCCGGCCCGGAATTCGGCTCGCGGGCCAAGAACGCTTCGAAATTGGCTTGCGCGGCTTCCATGCTCCCCAGCTGGAAGTACATCATTCCGCGCTGCCAGAGCTTTGCCGCTCGGCTTTCCATCAGTCCAGTCTATCCCCTGGCGTCGGCACGGACGCCGCGCTGGCGCACAGATTGCAAGTTCGGCGGGGCGCGGTGGTCCATCGCAGGTAAAATGTCCGGATGTCCCTAGTCACACTCCAGGACGTCGACCTTGGCGTCGGCGGTCCCCTCCTGCTGCAAAAAGTTTCGCTGGCGATCGAGCCCGGCGAGCGAGTCTGTGTTGTCGGTCGCAATGGCGCGGGGAAATCCACGCTGTTGCGCTTGATCGCGGGCGAAATCCACGCCGACGATGGTGAAGTGCGGCGCTTCGGCAGCAAGATTGCCGGACTGGCGCAGGAAGTCCCCATCGAAATCGCCGGCACGATCTTCGATGTCGTCGCGCTCGGCCTGGGGGATGCGGGCGCAAGGCTGGCGCGCTATCACCACATGCTCCACGATGGTGCCGACATTGACCTGGAGGCGCTGGGGCACCTGCAGGAAACGATGGAGTCGGCCGGGGACTGGAGCCTTCAGTCCAAGGTCGAGCAGGTGCTGACCCGGCTGGATCTTCCCGAGGACACCGAGTTTCGCGCGCTGTCGGGCGGCATGAAGCGCCGCGTGCTGCTGGCACGCGCGCTGGTCGCCGGACCCGACCTGCTGCTGCTGGACGAGCCGACCAACCACCTCGACATCGAATCCATCGCCTGGCTGGAGGGCTTCCTCAAGTCCTACAACGGCAGCGTGATGTTCGTGACCCATGACCGCGCCTTCCTGCGCTCGCTGGCGACCCGCATCATCGAGATTGACCGCGGCCAGCTCACGTCGTGGCCGGGCGACTACGATAATTACCTGCGTCGGCGCGAGGAACGCCTGCACGCCGAGGCACAGGCCAGCGCCGCATTCGATCGCAAGCTGGCGCAGGAAGAAGTGTGGATCCGCCAGGGCATCAAGGCGCGTCGTACCCGCAACGAAGGACGTGTGACTGCGCTCAAGGCAATGCGCCGCGAGCGCAGCCAGCGCCGTGCGCAGGTAGGCAAGGTGCGCATGGAGGCAGCCGAGGCCGGTTCCTCGGGCAAGCGCGTGATCGAGGCGAAGGACCTGGGCTTCGGCTTCAAGGACAAGCTGATCGTGCGCGGCTTCGACACCCGTATCCAGCGCGGCGACAAAGTCGGCCTGATCGGCGCCAATGGCTCGGGCAAGACCACTTTGTTGCGGCTTCTGCTCGGCGAATTACAAGCACAGGAAGGCGAGGTCATCCAGGGTACCAACCTGGAGATCGTGTTCTTCGACCAGTTGCGCGCCGGCTTGCGCGAGGACTGGAACGTCCTTGACAACTTGTCCGAAGGCCGCGAGTTCATCGAAATCAATGGCAGCCGCAAGCATGCGATGGGCTACCTGCAGGACTTCCTGTTCGCACCCGACCGCGCGATGGCGCCGATTTCGCGCCTGTCAGGTGGCGAGCGCAACCGCTTGTTGCTGGCCAAGCTGTTTGCGCGACCGTCGAACCTGCTGGTGATGGACGAACCGACCAATGACCTTGACGTGGAGACGCTCGAGCTGCTCGAGGAACTGCTGGTGGATTACACCGGCACCCTGATCCTGGTCTCGCATGATCGTGATTTCCTGGACAACGTCGTCACCAGTTGCCTGGTCATGGAAGGCGATGGCCAGGTCGGCGACTACGTGGGCGGCTATACGGACTGGCTCCGCCAGCGTCCCTTGGCGTCAGCGTCGGCGTCGGCGGGCTCGGTCGCCGGCGCAACTCCGGCCTCGGCATCCGTCGCGCCATCGCGCATGATCGCCGCGCAGGCGCAGCCAGCCGCCGCTGCGCCGCCGCCGCGCAAGCGTCCGTACAAGGAACAGCGCGAGCTTGAGCAATTGCCCGGCGTGATCGAACAGCTCGAAGCAAGCGTGGGCAGCGCAACGACAGCCATGAACGACCCCGCCTGGTACCAGCGCGGTGCGGCGCAGATGCAGGCCGATGCCGCGGCCCTGGCCGACATCCAGGCTCGGCTGGAACACGCCTACGCTCGCTGGGCCGAACTGGAATAAGAACCGCTGCCATGACCGAGATCCCACAGGAAGACCTGATCCAGAGCATCGCCGATGCGCTGCAATACATCAGTTACTTCCATCCGGCCGATTACATCCGCAATCTTTCGGCCGCGTACGACCGCGAGCAGTCAGCAGCGGCGAAGGATGCGATCGCGCAGATCCTGGTCAATTCGCGCATGTGCGCCGAAGGCCGCCG
>JBKJMY010000033.1:0-3938 GCA_046596115.1 Arenimonas sp. | reverse complement strand
AACCAATGGCCGCTTCAAGCAGCATCGATGGCTCGACGACTTTGTCGACCAGGCCGATGGCGCGCGCCGCGCTGGCCGACAGGGTCCTGCCAGTCAGCATCATGTCGAAGGCCGCGGGCGCGCCGACCAGGCGCGGAAGTCGCACGCTTCCGCCCCAGCCCGGATAGATACCCAGCTTGATCTCCGGCAAGCCGATGCGCGTCGACTCGTCATTGCTCGCTACCCGATAGCGACAGGCCAGCGCCAGCTCCGTGCCGCCGCCCATGCAGTGCCCGTGGATGGCCGCGACCGTGGGACAGCGCAGCTCCGCCAGACGCTGGTAGATCAGTTGCCCGCGACGGATCCAATCTTCGACCAGGCCCTTTGCCTCGATCTCCTCGAAGCCCTTGATGTCGGCGCCAGGGATGAAGCCGGCCGATTTTCCGGAGCGGATGACCACGCCCTTGGGCGGGTCCAGCGCGATCCGCTCAACCATCGCGCCAAGTTCGTCGATGACCTCGCGGGACAACGCGTTGACGTTCTCGCCATCGCGATCCAGCGTCAGGACCAGGAAGCCGTCGTTGCGGCGATCGAATTTCCAGTGGACCAGGCGAAGGCCATCGAACATTTGCGCTTCCATACGTAGGGGTAGGGCGAAGCACGTATCATCGGGGGGCGTCAGGTCCGGGTCAACTCGGATGCGGGCCTGCCGACCATTGCGCCGCGGAACTTTTGCCGTCGCGCGCAGGTCATTGGAGCGGCCCCACTGGCCGCAAGGAGCAGCGGCTCGGATGGGCGAGAACGAACTCGACCTGGAACTGGTCAAACGTGTGCAAGGTGGCGACAAGACGGCATTCGACCTGTTGGTACTCAAGTACCAGCATCGGATCGGCGCCATCATCGGCCGCTTCGTCCCCGATTACGCCGAAAGCCAGGACATCGCCCAGGAAAGTTTCATTCGTGCCTATCGCGCGATCGCGAACTTTCGCGGCGATAGCCAGTTCTATACATGGCTCTACAGGATTGCCGTGAATACCGCCAAGAACCATCTCGTCGCCATGAAACGCCGCCCGCCGACCTCGGATGTGGACGCGGACGATGCGGAGAATTTTGCCGGTGGCGGCCGGATGCAGGACAACGACACGCCCGAACACGAATTGCTGCGCGAGGAAATTGCGCGCGAAGTGTCCCAGACCGTCGCAGCCTTGCCCGAGGAACTGCGCCAGGCGATCACCCTGCGCGAAATGGATGGCCTGAGCTACGAGGAAATCGCCGAGGCGATGGACTGCCCGATCGGCACGGTGCGGTCGCGGATTTTCAGGGCACGGGAGGCGATCGATGCCCGCCTGCGCCCACTGATGGACAGCGAACGGGTGCGCCCGTGAAGAAGGACGACATGCAGGAAACTGACTCCAACGCGTCCGCGGCCCCTGCCGATGCGCAGGTCCGCGAGCAACTGTCTGCCTGGCTGGACGGCGAATTGCCGGATGCGCAGGCGCGATTC
Organism: Arenimonas sp.; assembly: GCA_046596115.1. Lineage (GTDB taxonomy): Bacteria > Pseudomonadota > Gammaproteobacteria > Xanthomonadales > Xanthomonadaceae > Arenimonas. Next base: position 2,455 of record JBKJMY010000033.1, on the reverse strand, counting down.
CTGCAGCGTCGCCTCGAGCATGATCCAGCGCTTCGCGCGCGCTGGGGCCGAATGCAGGTTGCGGCCAGCTGCATGCGCAACCAGCCGTGGATGCCCATGGCCCCGAACCTCCTCGCTCGCGTTTCCGACGCTCTCGCGGCAGGTGCGGCGGCATCGCCTGCCCGTCGCAGCGGCACTTGGCGCTGGGCCGTGGCGGCGTCGGTGGCAGCTCTGGTGGTGATCCTGGTGCCACGTTTTGGTAGCGACGCGCGCCCGGACCTCGCGCAGATCACCCAGCCGCGACCGGTGGCCAGTCTGGCCACCGCCGACCTGGTCGCGACGCGGCCCACGATGCCCGCCGCAAGTGCGGTTGCCACCGCCCCGGCTTCGTCCGATCGCGGCGGCGCCGGGACAAGCCTGCTCGCGGTGGCCAACGACCGCCGCCTGGTAATCCCCCGGCAGGAAAGCCCGATGCCCCTGGCCAGTAATTCACCGGCCGACTTTCCCTTGGTGGATACCGGGGAAAAACGTTGGCCGCGTTCCGAACTTGCCGTGCAAGGCAATGATCCTGCGCTCGAGGCTTACCTGGTCCGACACAACCAGATGATTGCCAGCGACGGGCTGAGTGGCTTTGTTCCTTATATCGATGTCGTTGCCAGCGGCGCCGCGACATCCGATCCGGCCAACGCGCAGGCGCAGGGCACCGACGGCCAGTGATGTCGCGCGCGGCCATCGCCCTGGCCTGCGCGCTGCTTGCGTCGCAGGCTTCCGCCCAGGCGCCCGAGCGCCGCTCGGCGCCGGTGCGTTGGGCGGAAAGTGCCAAGCACTGGGTCACCGGCCTTTGGAGCAAGGACGCCAGCGATTGGCTTGCGCGGATCGGCCCGGCGCTCGCCGAGCAGAATTACCAGGGCACCCTGGTCATGGTGTCTGGCGCACGAATGGACACAATGGGCGTCTTCCATGCCTACGACGGCGATGGCCGCGAGCGAATGCGCCTGGTCACCCTTGCCGGACCGCATCGCGAAGTGATCCAGGACGACAAGATGGTGATGTGCATTGGCACCGGCATCGACGCGGTTGCCTACGATGCCGATACCAATGGGCGCTGGAATCCGGTCGGCCAGTTTGCCGGTGCGGAAAAACTTGATGGCTATGTTGCCAAGTTGGGTGCGAAGGGTCGGGTCGCCAACCGGGATTGCCAGATCGTCGACCTGCGGCCCAGCGATGCCTGGCGTTACGGCTATCGGCTCTGGCTCGACCAGGAAACAGGGTTGCCGCTGCGTATCGCCCTGATCGGCGAAGACGGCGTCGCGCTCGAGCAGATGGCCTTCACGCAATTGCAAGTCGGGACGGCGCCGGCCGATGCCGACCTGCGCCCTTCCACGCTGCAGGGGCTGCGACGCGTGCAGAGCCTCGACGCGAGTTCACAGGGTGACCCGGGCTGGCGCGTATCCGACCCTCCCAATGGCTTCAGCCTGCGCTCGGCGCGGCGCCTGGGCGACTCCGTGCAGATGCTCTACAGCGACGGATTGGCGGCGGTGTCGGTCTACGTGGAGCCGATCGCCGGCAGCCAGCAGGGCGAGTCCGCGATGCGTCGCGGCGCCGTCAACGTGCACTCGACCTGGGCCAACGGCAAGCGCATCGTCGCGATCGGAAAAGTGCCCGCCGCGACGGTCGACCTGTTTGCGCACAACACCCGAGCCGTTCCATCTGCGGCGGCTGCGCAGCGCTGACGTGGGAACTTTTTCGCCTGTACGCCAATCCAAAGCGGCTAAATCAAGGCTCTTCATTCAAGGCATCAGCCAACCATGAAAACTCTTCCCCGGATTGCAATTGCCTTCGCCACCGTGGGCCTTGCCGGCCTGCTGTTCGTAGAAATGCATGGTTCCGCAATCGCCACGACCAACAGCGCCCAGGGCGCGGTCCTGCAGCCAACCATCGGCCAGACCATCAGCAGCACGGTGGCGCCCCCGCTGGTCAACCTCCCCGATTTTTCGCGCCTTGTTGAACAGGCCGGCCCGGCGGTGGTGAACATCGAAGCCACGATCGGCCCGGCGCGAGCGGCCCAGATCGCCGGCGACGAAGGCGGCGATTTCGGCGGCGGCGACGAGCAGGGCCAGGCGCCCGGCCAGGACCAGTTGCCGGAAATCTTCAAGCGCTTCTTCGGCCAGCCTGGTCAGCCCGGCGCGCCCGGCATGCCGATGCCGCAGCATCCGCGCGGTGGCGGCGGCACCTCGTTCGGCAGCGGCTTCATCATCTCGCCCGATGGCTATGTGTTGACCAACCACCACGTGATCGAGGGCGCCAGTGAAGTGATCGTGCACCTCACCGATCGCCGTGAACTCAAGGCAAAGGTGATCGGCAGCGACGCCAACTCCGATATTGCCGTGTTGAAAGTGGATGCCACCGGTCTGCCGGTGCTGCGCCTGAGCGATTCGCGCAACCTCAAGCCCGGCCAGTGGGTGTTGGCGATCGG
>JBKJMY010000017.1:0-15172 GCA_046596115.1 Arenimonas sp. | reverse complement strand
CGCCGGCCCCCTGCGTGAGCGGCCGCGAGCCTGCGACTTCCGCGTCATCAATGGCCCAGCAGTCGCGGGCGTGGCTTTGGGCGGTGACTGGACAATGAAGCTGGTCCCCGGCAATGCCCGTCGTGTCGGCGCTGTTACCGAAGAGCGGGCACTCGACGCTTTCCGGGGCAGCAGGGTCCACGCGGCTGCGGGGATCGGCAATCCCGCACGCTTTTTTGCCATGCTGGAACAGCGTGGGCTGGATGTTGAACCGCATCCATTCCGAGACCACCATGCGTTTTCCGCCAGCGACTTTTCCGCAATGCGCGGCCCGATCCTGATGACCTCAAAGGACGCGGTGAAGTGCCGGACGCTTGGCCTGGCAGATGCCTGGGAAGTGCCTGTGTGCGCGCAACTGCCTCCCGCGTTCTACGATGCACTGATGCAAAGACTGGATGACTTTGATGTCCGACCCTGATTTCATCGTTGCGATCCCGGCGCGGTATGCATCCACGCGGCTGCCCGGCAAGCCGCTGCAGTTGATCGCTGGCGAGCCGATGATCCTGCACGTTGTGCGCTGCGCACTTGCATCCGGCGCGCTCCAGGTCGTGGTGGCAACAGACGACGAACGCATCGTCCGCGCCCTGGAAAGCCAGGCGGTCACGGTGTGCATGACCTCGCCCGACCACGTCTCCGGCACCGATCGGCTGGCCGAATGCGCGCGTTTGCTCGGCTGGCCGGATGATCGCATCGTGGTCAACCTGCAGGGCGACGAACCCTTCGCGCCACCCGAGGGCATCCGCGCGGTCGCGCGCACGCTTGAACTCTCCGATGCGCAGATGGCGACGCTGGCGGTGCCGATCGAAGACATGGACACGCTGTTCGACCCGAACGCGGTCAAGATTACCTGCGACACGCAGGGCAACGCCCTGTATTTCAGTCGCGCTCCCATTCCCTGGCAGCGCGACCGATTTGCTGTCGACCGCGTTGGTCCCCCGGCACCCGGCGCGCTCCGGCACATCGGCATCTATGCCTATCGCGCCCCATTCCTGCAGGCATTTGCCGTCTTGCCGCCTGGCCGGTTGGAACGGCTGGAGAACCTGGAGCAATTGCGTGCGCTCGAAGCAGGGGCGCGCATCGCTGTCGGCCTCAGCCCGGCGCCGTTTCCACCGGGTGTGGACACGCCCGCAGACCTCGCGCGCGCCGACCGCGTCGCGATGCAGGCGGCGAACGCCTCGACATGACCGCACCCACCACGATCGCCGGCCCGCGCTGGCTTGCCTGTATCTATACCTGCGCCGCGCACGCGCCCTGGCTGGAGCGTTTCCATGCGTCGGCGCCCGGCCGCTACCTGCGTGACCGCCCGGCCACACGCGTCGTCGAGGTGGTTGCCGACACCAGTGCATTGCCGCCGGGCAGGCTCGAGCAAGGTCGCCTCGTCGCCAGCGCCGAAGAGCGTTACGAAGCCCTCAGTGTGAAAACCCATCGTATGATCCGGACCGCGGTGGAACAGCACAGTTTCGATGCCTTGCTCAAGATCGACGTCACGACGGTGATGACGCAGATGGATGGTCCCGAGTATGCGGACCGGGCAGCGATCGACCCCGAGGCCCTGTTGCGTTTCCTGCGCGAGGCGAATCCGGCGCTTGATTACCAAGGGCTGATGCTGCATGCCGCGGCGGGGCGCGACGGCGCCGAGAACTGGGCGCGCAAGAAGGGCGGGGCCATCGACTACCCGGCGGTGTTCGGCGACGGCCCGATGCCGCCGTTCTACAGCGGCAAGTGCTACCTGCTCAGCCGCCGGTTTGCGGAGTACGTGGCCCGCGAGGGCGAGCCGGTGGCGGAACAACAGCGGCGCCTGTTCCTCGGCTCGGAAGACGTGATGATCGGCCGCCTGTTCCAGGCCTTCGCGGCGCGGGACGCAGCATGAGTGAAGGCGAGTTGCCGCGCTTTGGCTTTATCCATATTCCGAAGAACGCTGGCACCTCGGTGGTGCGGGCGATCGCTGAGCATGCGCTACCCATCGCGGTGGCCAGCCACCATTACCCGGAACGCCTCGCGTCCGAGGAAATCGTGGTGCTGCGCGACCCGGTTGAGCGTTTCGTTTCAGCCTTCTATTACGGCCGCGCCTACTGGGCCAACCCGGTCAATTGGCATTTCAGGACGGCTGACTCCCTGGCCTTGGCGGCGGCGGACCCGGACGATCCGCTGCATGCGATGGCATGGCACGAACTGGGCAATCAACCGGAGGACTACCTGCTGCGTGATGGTGTCGCCCGCTTGCCGCAGTTCGTTGGTGGCGTCGCAACCCGGATGTGCTGGGTCTATGAGCCGCAGTCGACATGGCTCGTCCACGCACCACGGCATCACCTGCGCCACAAGCGGCTGGAGGAAGACTTCCGCTCGCTGGTCGAGCAGTTCGACATGGGGCCTTTGCCCGACTTGCCGCGGCTCAATACGAGCGACAATCCCGGGGAAAGTCTCTCGGCGCGCTCTAGACGCTTCCTGGAAACCCTATATGCAGATGACTACCGGTACCTCAGCGACCATGGCATCGACCACTGACCCGGCTGCGTCGGCGCCAGACGCCGGTGTGCAGCCCGACAGCGCAATGGTGGAGCGCCGCTTCGAGGATCCGCGGAGTGGCCGCCTGGTGATCGCGATCCTGACCTGCGACAAGCACGCGGTACGCGCCGATGGCGTGCGCAACTCCTGGTTGCGGCTGGTGCCATCGACTTGGCGCGTGTTGTTCGTGCACGGCAGGCCCGGCCAGTGCGCGGCCATCGAGGGCGACCGGCTCTATCTCGATTGCCGGGAAGCCTACGAGTACCTGCCACACAAGGTGCTGGCGCTCGTGCAGTACGCCAAAGTCCACCTTGCGTTCGACCACCTGTTCAAGACCGACGACGACACCTACATCGATCTTGAGCGCTTCATCGCCTTCCGCCGCGACGGCATCGACTACACCGGCCAGTTCCGCGAGCAGCCGGTCGGGATCGCCGGCAAGACCTGGCACTACGGCAAGTGCGACGACCTGCGCTACGAGGTTCCCTATGAGAAGCCATTCGTCTGTCCATGGGCTACGGGAGGAGGTTATTTTCTCAGCCGCCACGCCGTGGACGCACTGGTGGCCAGGCTCCCGGACACCGTGGACGACAGCCTGTTCGAGGACATGATGGTGGGCGAGACCCTGACCCACGACCCGGGAATGGTCGTCCAGCGCACAAGTTTTGCCGACATGGGCGTGATCAATCCGCTGCTGCCCAAAGACATGCTCTACGTCCAGGCAATGGTGCTGGAAAGACGCGCGATGCGCGAGCGCATCATTGAGCTTGAAGCGCAGTTGGACGCGCCCGACGCGCCCGACGCGCCTGCGCCTGGCGGCAGCGCGCCATGACGCAGGTCAGTCCACGCGTCAGCATCGTGATGCCAGTGCACAACGCAGCGCCGTTCGTGCGCATGGCGCTCGACAGCGCGTTGGCGCAGACGCTGAGCAACCTGGAAGTGGTCTGCATCGACGATGGCTCCAGCGACGCATCCCTGGCGCTCCTGCAGGAAGCGGCGCGCCTTGACCCCCGGGTTCGTGTGCACGCATGGCCCGAGAATCGCGGCGCCAGTGCGGCGCGCAACGCAGGTATCGCGGCATCGCGCGGGGACTACCTGTTTTTCCTGGATGCGGACGACAGCATCCCCGTGCACGCGCTGCACAGCCTGTGGGAAGCGGTTTGCGCCACCGGTTGCCGGATGGCAGTGGGGTCACTGTTCTGGGCGCGCGACCCGGCGCAACTGGTCGAGCCGCCGACCGACCCTGGTGCGCCTGGGGTGACCGTCACCTCGCTGTCGGAGTCGGCCTATTTGCAGTCGGTGTCGGGCAGCCATTGCTGCAATCTGTACCAGCGCCGCCTGCTCACCGAAGCGGGCATCCGCTACGACGCGGACCTGAGTTACGGCGAGGACCAGCTGTTCCAGGCCCGCGCCTTCGCAGCTGCAGGCCCCATCGCGTTCGTGGACACGGTAGTCTATGTCTACCATCATTACCGCCAGCAGTCCGTCACTCGTCGGCCCACCGTGCTCAAGAACCTTCTCGACAGCGTTGAATTCCGCTGCCGGATTGCCCGGCTGTTCAGTGCGAATGGCCTCGGCGATACGGCGCGCGGGACACTGGGTGCGTGGTCCTTCGCAATCCGCGAATACTGGCTGCAGATCCCAGTGCAACTTCCACTGGAACAGGCGTGCGTTTTCTTCGAGCGCTTCCGCGCGATGGCTCGCGAGTTCGGGATCTCGCCATGGAACGCGAACACGCCACGCTCGCACAGGCACCTGCTGGACCTGGTGATGGACAGTCGCGACGACGAAGCCTACGTCTACCTTCGCGGCGTAGAACTGCGTGCCGACGGGGTAGTCGTGCCGCCCACGCCGGGGGCCGCATGAACCAGGACGCAGGCGGGCAGGCCGATATCCCGCTGGGCGCTGTCGCCTGGGGCGACCTGCGCCAGCTTGAGCCGGTCAGCGACAAGTGGGGCTTCGATCGGGGCCTGCCGGTCGACCGGTATTACATCGAGGCCTTTCTCGAAGCGCAGCGTGATGAAATCGCCGGCCGCTGTCTCGAGGTGATGAACAGCAATTACACGCTGCGTTTCGGAGGCGAACAGGTGACCCGCGCCGACGCGGTGGATATCAACCCGCGCAATCCCAAAGCCACCATCGTTGGCGACCTGCTCGAACCCGCCACGCTTGAGCGCGGGGCGTACGACTGCATCATCCTGACCCAGACCTTGCAGGTTATCTACGACAGCGCGAAGGCGCTCCGTCATTGTTACCGTGCACTGCAGCCTGGCGGGACCCTGCTGGTCACGGTTCCGGCGTGTTGTCGCTACAGCCCGCACCCTGAGGATTTCTGGCGCTTCACCGACCGCTCGCTCGAGCGCCTGCTGCAGGACAATGCGCCGGGCGCCACGGTCGCGATCGAAATGCGCGGTAACCTGGTGGCCAGCATCGCCTTCCTTGCAGGCATTGCCTCTGGCGAACTGACGCCCGATGAACTCGCGGCGCGTGACGACCGCTTTCCCATTGTCGTTACCGGCCACGTCCGAAAGCCGGCACCCGACGGAGCATCCACATGACTGCACACAGCGACGACGCGCTGATCCTGATGTACCACCGCATCGCCGAGGCGGACATGGATCCTTGGGGAATGTGCGTCGGGCAGAGTCATTTTTCCGAGCAGCTCGAGGCGATCCGGACCCTTGGAACGCCGCTTGGCCTGCTCGACTATGTGCGTCGACGGGGGCAGGGCGAGCTGCCATTGCGTCCGATCGTGCTTACCTTCGACGACGGCTATCTGGACAACCTCGACCAGGCGCTCCCGCTATTGGAGCGGCACGCGGTACCAGCGACAATCTTCATCACCACCGGCAACATCGGCTCCGAGGAGGAGTTCTGGTGGGACTGGCTGGAGGCGATGCTGCTGCGCCCGGCCGAGCTGCCCGATCAACTTGTGCTCACGCTGCCGACTGGCGAGGCAAGCTGGGAACTGGGTGAGGCGGCGCGGTACGACGAGGCACAGCGCGCCGGTGATCGCTGGACCAATGCCTGGCGGGCGACGCCGGGCTCGCGACTGCGGCTGTTCTACGATGTTTGGAAGCGCCTGTGGCCGCTGGACCCGACGCCCCGGCGCGCTGCGATGCATGTGCTGGCCGACTGGTCCGGTGTGCTTACGCCGCCCGCGCTGCCCAGGCGCACGATGACGGCCGCCGAGATCCGCAAGCTGGCCGCCAGTGAGTGGATCACGATCGGGGCGCACACCGTTGCCCATCCGCCGCTGCCGGCGCATCCGGCCGATGTGCAGGCGCGCGAAATCCTCGACAGCCAGCGCGTGCTGCGCGAGATCACTGGCGGCGCGATCACCACCTTCGCCTATCCGCATGGCGAGTACACGGACGCGACCATCGACGTGCTCCACGCCGGCGGGTTCGAGTGCGCCGTCACGGTGGAGCAAAAACTGTCGCGGCCGTCGATGGACGCGATGAAGCTGCCGCGCTTCGGCGTCAAGGACATCGGCGGGGAGGCCTTCCTGGCCCAGTTCGCGCCGCTGTTCGCCGCGGCGCCTGATGTTGCGGCGTGAATCCACCGCGGCCGTGAACGCGGGCGATGGCGGGGATGAGGCGCCGGTCGCGGGCCTGGTCAGCGCGATCATCATCTTCCTGGATGCCGAGCGTTTCCTGGCCGAGGCGATCGACAGTGTGCTCGCCCAGACCCATCCGCAGGTTGAGCTGCTGCTCGTGGACGACGGCTCGCAGGACGGCAGCGCCGGGATCGCCAGCGGCTACGCGTCCAGCCGGCCCGGCCAGGTCAGGGTGCTTTACCATCCGGGCGGCGCCAATCGGGGCATGAGTGCATCGAGGAACCTCGGTTTGCAGCATGCGCGAGGGGAATTCGTCGCCTTCCTGGACGCGGACGACGCATGGCTTGCGGAAAAGTCGGCTGCGCAGGTCGCCATCCTGCGCAACGAACCCGGACTCGGCGCCGTGTACGGGCGCACCCAGATCTGGCACAGCTGGGACGCCGCTGCGGCCACCGCTGATTTTTTCTACCCGCTCGGCGTCGAGCCCGACCGGACGTACCCGCCGACCGTGCTGTTCTGCAATTTGCTGGAGAACCGGTTCCAGTCGCCAACCACCTGCAATGCCATGGTCCGCACGGCTGTGGCGCGCGCGTTGGGCGGGTTCGAGGATCGGTTTCGCGCCATGTACGAGGATCAGGCCTTCTTCGCCAAACTGTTACTTGCATCTCCGGTGCACGTTTCCAGCGCGTACTGGGCGCGCTACCGGCAGCACGCGGGAAACAGCGGCAACCACTACGATCCCGTGTGCTATTTCAGTGACCGGCAGCCACTGCTGCGCTTCGTGCGCGAATACGCGCACGCACACGCGGGACTGCTCGATGCCCGCGCGCGCTCCGTGCTGACGCGGGAGGCGTGGAAGGCCGAACACCCTGGCGCCGCGTTGCGCTGGCAGCGCTGCGTTCGTTGGTGGCGCCGCACCCGTCGCGCTTGGGCGGGACGCGTTGGCCGATCCGGAGCCTAGGCGGCGGCCTGGGTGGATTCGGCGGCTCGTGCAGGGTCCACGCACTGGCGTGCTTCCGCAGACCAGTGCCAGAAATGCAGGGACTTCGGGCTTGAGCGATCGAAGTCGGTGGACCGCCAGTCCTTAAGCTGGCAGAGCACCCCCGGCTCGGGGAGGCGCAGGTCGTCCGGCGCCAGCCCCAGCCGATTGCCGTGCCAGCCCCGGTCGATATCGGTTTGGGCGAAGCGCCTGCCAACGTACTTCTCGATCGCCTGCTGCTGCGAGGCCACGATGTAATGGCGCAATACGAAGGTCTCCGGGAACAGCCGGAGGCCATCGCCGGCCAGGATGTGCCCTCCGGAATGAATATTGTCCAGCCCGGCGTCGCGGCGCCAGGCACGCATCAGCCGGTTTGGACGAGGCGCGAAGTAATAATATCGGCTGCTCTGCCGGAGATCGTCCAGGCGCTCGCCGTCGAGTTCGGGCAGGAACACGAACTCCTCGAAATTGATCGCAGTGAAGCCCTGCGCGTCCGCGCGCCCGATGCCTTGGAGCAGAGACTCGCCGGCGCCCCGGGTATGCATCCATTCGTCAGCGTCGGCATGCACCAACCAGTCGTGGTCGAGCCGTGCGGCGACAGCGGCCTTGGCGCCGAGCTGGACGGTTTGGTCGTAGACGCCGGTCCAGCGCAGGTGGTCGATGGAGATGATGCCCCGGCCGAGCAATCGCTCGCAGATGGACAGGCTGTCGTCGCTGGAGCCGTGGTCGATGATCGCCACGTCGATGCCGGCATCGATGAACTGGCCGAGCACACGCGGCAAGTGGAATTGCTCGTTGCGAATGCACAGGATCGCCGCGCATCGCAAGCGCGCGCGTCCGCCATTCGCCCCCCCCAGGTAATGCATACCGGACTCCCGAGTCCTCGGAGCGCCCTGGGGGGAGGGGTGCGCCAGTCCGCGCAAAGCGCGCGATTGCGGAATAATGCACCCATGTGCCCCCCGCAGTCACCCCCCCGCTTCGATGGACGCGAATTCGTCCGCGACCTGACCACCGCGCCAGGCGTCTACCGCATGCTGGCCGCCGACGGCACGACCCTGTACGTGGGCAAGGCGATGTCGCTGAAGAAGCGCGTCGCCAACTACTTCCGCGCCGACCAGCCCTCGTTCCGCATCGCCTCGATGGTCGCGCAGATTGCCTCGGTCGAGGTGACCGTGACGCGGACGGCGGGCGAGGCACTGCTCCTGGAAAACCAGCTGATCAAGTCGCTCAAGCCGCGCTACAACGTGCAGTTGCGCGATGACAAGAGCTATCCCTACCTGCTGTTGACCGAGGAGACCTGGCCGCGGGTGGCCTTTCACCGCGGGCCGCGATCGCGTGCGGGGCGCTATTTCGGCCCGTACCCCGGCGCCGGCGCCGTGCGCGAAACCATGGACCTGATGCAGAAGATCTTCCGCTTGCGCAGTTGCGAGGACAGCGTCTTCCGCAATCGCAGCCGGCCCTGCCTGCAGCACCAGATCGGCCGCTGCAGCGCGCCCTGTGTCGGGCTGGTGGCGCCGCGTGACTACGATGCCGACGTCCGCCGGGCCTCGTTGTTCCTGGAAGGGCGCAGCAGCGAGCTGGTGGACGAACTGACCCGCGGCATGGACGCGGCCAGCTCGCGGCTGGAGTTCGAAACCGCGGCGACCCTGCGCGACCAGATCCATGGCGTGCGCAAAGTGCAGGCGCGCCAGTATGTCGAAGGCGAGCAGGTCGAACTGGACGTGCTGGCCTGCGCCATGAGTGCGGGCTCGGCCTGTGTGCTGCTGCTGTCGTTCCGCGACGGCTTGAACCTGGGCACGCGGCCGTATTTCCCGAAGCTCAACGGCGCTGACTCGCCGGAAGAAGTGCTGGGCGCGTTCGTGGGCCAGTACTACCTCGAGCGCAAACCGCCGCGGGAAATCGTGCTCAGTCATGAAATCCCGGACCTGGAGCTGTACGAGGCTGCGTTCAGCCAGTCGGCGGGGCGCAAGGTCGAGCTCAAGCACAGCGTGCGCGGCGAGCGGGCGCGTTATCTCGAATTGGCACGCACCAATGCCGGCCACGCCCTCCAGGCCGAGGCCAACAGCGCGGCCGCCCAGCAGCACCGGCTGCGGAGCCTGCAGCAACTGCTGGACCTGCCGGCGCCGCCCCGGCGCATCGAGTGCTTCGACATCAGCCACACCATGGGCGAAGCCACGGTGGCCTCGTGCGTCGTATTCGATGCCGACGGACCGGTGCGCGGACAGTACCGGCGCTTCAACATCAACGGCATCACGCCGGGCGATGACTATGCCGCGATGCGCCAGGCGCTTGAGCGCAGGTTCCGCCGCGCGGTGGAGGAGGGCGTCGTGCCCGACTTGCTGCTGATCGATGGCGGCGCCGGGCAACTTGCGCAGGCCACCCAGGTGCTTGCCGGGCTCGGTGTCGAAGGCATCGGCGTGGTCGGCGTGGCCAAGGGCGAAGAGCGACGGCCCGGGCATGAGGCACTGGTGTTCCCGGACGGCCGGGAGCTGCGGCCAGGCGCGGAATCACCGGGCCTGCAGCTGATCCAGCAGGTGCGCGACGAGGCGCACCGATTCGCGATCACCGGCCACCGCGGTCGTCGCGCCAAGGCGCGCGAGACCAGCCGCCTGGAAGACATCCCGGGCATTGGCCCGCGCCGCCGGGCCAGCCTGCTCAAGCATTTCGGCGGACTCGCGGGCCTGAAGCTCGCCGGGGCCGAGGAAATTGCCCGCGTGGATGGCGTCAGCGTCGCGCTCGCCGCGCGCATCTATGCTTCACTACACGGCCTTGACGCCCCTGCATCGCCGCCCACGGAGCCCTGAGTGAAGCTGACCATCCCCACGATGCTCACCCTGTTCCGCATCGTCCTGGTCCCGATCCTGGTGTTGGTGTTTTACTGGGGCGCGCGCTGGAGCAATGTGCTCGCCACGGCGGTGTTCGTGCTCGGCGCGCTTACCGATATCGCCGATGGCTGGGTCGCGCGGCGCTGGGGCATGTTCTCGGCCTTCGGGGCGTTCCTGGATCCGGTCGCCGACAAGCTCGCCGTCACCATTGCGCTGTTCCTGGTCGTCCAGTGGCACCACACCGTGCCGATCGCCCTGTTGGCGGCAGTCATCGTCGGGCGGGAAATCACCATTTCCGCGTTGCGCGAATGGATGGCCCGGATCGGCGCGCATGGACTGGTCAAGGTGGCCGGGCTGGGCAAGTTGAAGACCATCGTGCAGATGACCGCGATCAGTTGCCTGATCTTTCGTGAACCCTTGCTCGGGCTGCCGATCTTCCTGATTGGTGAATGGCTGCTGGGCGTTGCGGCTGCCTTGACGCTTTGGTCAGGCGCCGACTACCTGCGCGCTGCGTGGCCGGAGATGCGTCGCGGCGGCTGAACCTGCAACACGGCCTTGCTGTCAAGGCCGCATTGCACCGCTTGATGCGCGATCCGGGGTTGACAGGACGGGCCGCATCGCCAAAAATACGAGGCTCTGCGGGAATAGCTCAGTTGGTAGAGCACGACCTTGCCAAGGTCGGGGTCGCGAGTTCGAGTCTCGTTTCCCGCTCCAGTTGCACAACGAAACCCCGACGTGTCGGGGTTTCGTTTTATCCGGTCCCCGACGCGCATTGCGCTGGCGTGGGGCTGGCGCGCGGCGCCGATCGCGGTAAGCTTTGTTGGCGCAGCGGCAAATCAGTCCACCGGCCAGGTGGCAGAGTGGTCATGCAGCGGCCTGCAAAGCCGCGTACGCCGGTTCAATTCCGACCCTGGCCTCCATTGAATGCATCCCCGCCCCGGCGGGGATGTTTTTTTCCGGCCCGCATCGGGCACCATGCGCCGTGGCCCGGGTGGCGAAACTGGTAGACGCTGGGGACTTAAAATCCCCCGCCGCAAGGCATGTGGGTTCGACTCCCACCCCGGGCACCACACCCAGGCTGGCCGCACCACGCGGAATGTCTGGCGCGCAATTGCGCCTGCGCGTGTTCGTGCGATGCAGTCCAGCAAGATCCGGTGACCCGGTTCGCAGGTTGCGGCCGCCGATGGGCCGCTAGCCCGCATTCGCGCTAGAGTCCGGGGATCGCCGGACGCCGGCGCAATGACTGGTTCCTTTGGCCGACGACGCCCTCAATTCGACCCGCCCATGGCTGGGCGATGTGGAATACCGCCAGCTCTGGGAGGCGATTCCCGAACCGGTCGTCATCGCCGACCGGGCCGGTGTGATTCGTTACGCCAACCCGGCCGCCGAGGCCCTGTTCGGCTATTCCACCGGCGCCCTGGTTGGACAGTCACTCGCCCTGGTCCAGCCTCCGGCCGCCTTTGCCGAAACTGCTGCCAACCTGGCGCGCTTTGTTCGCACTGGAACCCGGTCCCCGGCGTGGTCGGCAACCCGATCAATTGCCCGGCACAGTAGCGGGCGTGAATTACCGATCGAGTTCAACTTCGATGAAGTGTTGATCGGCGAAGAGTGGTTCTTTGTGACTGTCGTGCGTGACGTCAGCAAGCGCGCTGCGATCGAGCGGCGCCAGGCCGCGCTGCAGAAAATCTCCGAAGCTGCGCATTCCTCCAACGACCTGGGTTCGCTGTTCCCGCGTATCCACGAGGTGATCAGCGAGTTGCTGCCGGCGCGAAATTTCTACGTGGCACTGTACGACCCTGATTCGGACCTGATCAGCTTTCCGTACTACATCGACGAATTCGATCCGGCGCCCGAGCCGCGCCGACTTGCCGATGGGCTTGGCCTGACCGAATTCGTCCTGCAGACCGGCGAACCGTTGTTGCTGGCGCCGGATAGCCTGGGCGGCCCTTCGCGCATCAAGAACGCAACCCTGATCGGCACCGCAGGCCTGGACTGGCTGGGCATTCCCCTGACGACCGCGCGCGGCTGCATCGGGGTGTTGACCGTGCAGAGCTATTCTGGCTCCGAACGTTACACCGAGCGCGACAAGGAGTTGCTCCAGTTCGTCTCCGAGCAGGTGGCCGCTGCGGTGGAGCGAACCCGTGACCAGCAGGCATTGCGATTGAGCGAATTGCGCTTCCACAGCGTGTTCGAGGAAAGCCCGATCATCAACTGCCTGCTCAGTTTTCCCGAAGGCAAGTTTCTTGAAATGAACCAGGCTGGATTGCGTGCGTTTGGCTACTCGCGGGACGAGGTGATGGGCAAGACGTCGCTGGAACTGGGCGCTTGGGCCGACTCGAGCGACCGCGAGCGCTATCTGTCACTGCTGCGCAACACCGGCTCTGTTCGAAATTTCGAGACGCGCATGCAACGCCGGGATGGCCAGCATTTCACTGTCCTGTATAGCGGCAGCGTGGTGACCCTTGGCGGGCAGTTGTTCAGCCTGAATTCGCTGCAGGACATCAGCGAGCGCAAACATGCCGAGGCTGCGTTGCAGGAGAGCGAGCAGCAGTTCAAGAGCGCGTTCGAAAATTCGGCGATCGGCATGTGCCTGGTCGGCCTGGACGGGCACTTCCTGCGCGTCAACCCCGGGTTGTGCACGATCATGGGCTTGGACGAACCATCGTT
The DNA here is from genome assembly GCA_046596115.1 of Arenimonas sp. GTDB lineage: Bacteria > Pseudomonadota > Gammaproteobacteria > Xanthomonadales > Xanthomonadaceae > Arenimonas. The sequence continues at coordinate 2,598 of JBKJMY010000017.1, read as the reverse complement.
GCTGGCGACGAGCTTCCAGGCCATCACCCATCCCGACGACCTTGACGCCGACCTGCGCCATGTGAATGACCTCATCGAGGGCCGCGCTGACAGCTATCGCATGGAGAAGCGCTACGTCCGCGGCGACGGCCGCGTCGTGCCGGCGCTGCTTGCCGTGTCCGTGGTGCGGGATCCTTCGGGTGCGCCGCACCACTTCATCTCGCAGGTCGAGGACATCAGCGAACGCAAGCGCGCCGAACAATGGCAGCAGCATTACTCCGACACGCTGGCCATGCTCATGGCCGAGGCGCCGACCCGCGCCGTGCTCGAATCGCTGGCGCGGTTCGCCGAAGCGCAGGGCGAGGGTATTGTCTGCTCGATCAATACCCTGTCCGAAGACGGCAAACGCCTGCTGCACGGCGCGGCGCCCAGCCTGCCGGACTGGTACAACGCCGCTATCGACGGCACGCCGATTGGACTGGAGGTAGGGTCCTGCGGGCGCGCTGCGGCCACCGGCCTGCTGGAGGTTACCGAGGACATCGCTTCCTCGCCTGCCTGGCGGGACTTCAGAGAGTTGGCCGCGAAAGCGGGACTGCGTTCGTGCTGGTCGCATCCGGTGCTGTCCTCGGCTGGACGGGTGCTCGGAACGTTTGCGATTTATCGCAAGCTTCCGTCCAGGCCAAGTTCTGCCGACGTCGAGCTGATCCGGGCATCGGCGGGCCTCGCGGCGATCGCCATCGAGCGTGCCAGGCACCACGACGAGCGGCGACTGGCCAAGGTCGTCTTTGAACAGAGCGTCGAGGGGATCATGGTCACCGACCCGGAAGGTCGCGTGTTGATGGTGAACCAGAGTTTCGAAGCATTGACCGGTTATTCGTCGGTCGAAGTGGTCGGACAGTTGCCGCCGATTTTTGATCCTGCGCGCCACGATCCCGCCATCGATTTGCAACAGCAGGAGGCATTGCGCATCCAGGGGCGCTGGAAGGGCGAGGTCTGGGGACGCAAGAAATCTGGCGATTCCTATCCGTTGGCACTGTCACTCGCCAACGTCACCGACGCAGATGGAACCATGACGCAACGCATCAGCATCCTGGCCGACGTCAGTGACCAGAAGATCCAGGCGGCGCGGATCGAACAGCTGGCGTTCTACGACGCGCTCACCGGGCTGCCGAACCGCGCCCTGTTCCTGGATCGGCTGGAACAGACCTTGTCGGCGTCCGTACGACACGGTGGACAAGGCGCGATCCTGTTCCTGGACCTGGACCGGTTCAAGGAAATCAATGACAGCCAGGGCCATGCCGTAGGCGACCAGGCACTGGCCGAGGTCGCGCGCAGGTTCCAGGCCGTGTCGCGCAAGGAGGAGACGCTGGCGCGGCTCGGCGGCGACGAGTTCGTGCTGATCGCCGACGGCGCGGACCACCAGACGGCTGTCCGGATCGCGGGGCGACTGCAGCGTGCACTGGCCGAGCCGCTTGATCTCGCAGGTCACTCCTATCAGGTTGGTGCCAGCATCGGCATTGCCTTCTATCCCGCCGATGGTCAAACCTCCGAAGACCTCATCAAGCACACCGACATCGCGATGTATCGCGCCAAGGCAGGAGGCGGTGGCTATCGCCTCTACCAGGCCGAGATGGGTGCGGAGCTTGAAAAGCGCCTGATCGTCGCCAAACGGCTGGGCGTTGCGATTGAATCGGGACTCCTCGCGTTGTACTACCAACCGCAAATCGACCTGGAAACGGGCAATCTGATCGGTGCCGAAGCGCTACTGCGCTGGCAGGATCCGGTGCTGGGCTGGGTCAGCCCGGCCGATTTCATTCCTGTGGCCGAAGAACGCGGAATGATGGGTGCGCTGGGCGATTGGGTCCTGCACGAGGCGTGCAGACAGGTTTGCGCCTGGGACAGCGGCGGCCTGCGCATGGACGGGCGCGTTGCGATCAATGTCTCGGCCCTGCAACTGGAAGATCCCGACATCGTCGGCCGGCTGCTGGGCATCGTGCACTCGGCTGGCCTGAGCCCGGAGCGATTCGAGCTGGAGCTCACCGAGAGCAGCATGATGGCCGACCCCGAGCGCGCCGTGGAGGTGTTCGAGTTGCTCAGTGCCGCCGGCTTCGGCCTGTCCATCGACGATTTTGGCACCGGCTATTCGTCGCTGTCGTACCTGAAGCGGTTTGCCTCCGACCAGATCAAGATCGACATCAGCTTCGTGCGCAACATGCTCACCGACAGCGACGACCACACGATCGTGACCACCATCATCGCCATGGCCCGCGCCCTCGGGATGCAGACCACGGCCGAGGGCGTGGAGGAGCACGGACAGGCCCAGGCCCTGCAGGCGCTGGGCTGCGATTTTGCCCAGGGCTATCACTTTGGCCGCCCCGTGGCGGCCGATGCCTTCCGCGACCGCTGGTTGGCGTCCGCTGCCGGGGGCTGATAGAATTCGCGCGCTCTTCGGGCGGTTAGCTCAGCGGTAGAGCACTGCTTTCACACGGCAGGGGTCACAGGTTCAAGCCCTGTACCGCCCACCAAATAAATCAACGGCTTAGGCCGTTTTTTTTTGCCGACGAATCGGCAGTATGGAAGGAACACGGAACACCGCCTTTCAATGCGGCGACTTTTTCG
>JBKJMY010000307.1:0-4557 GCA_046596115.1 Arenimonas sp. | reverse complement strand
GGAACGTGCTTCCGTGCACGACGACGCGGTGGAAGTTCGGCACGTCGTAGGCCGGATGCATGTAGTGCAGCGGATCGGATGCGGACAGCGGGTTGTCTGACAGGTACGCGTGCGAGTCGCCATTCAGCAGCAGCACCGGCTTGCCGAACGCGGTCGTGTGCGCGGCGATCGCCTGTACCAGTGGCTCGTAGCCGGCCTGGTGCGCAACGCCCTTTTCCGGATCCCACATGTCGGCCTGCGCCACGATTACCACGGCCTGGATGTCCGGATCACCCTGGGCAATTGCAAAGGCCTGGTCGAGCCAGCGCAGGTCGGCGCCGGTGCGCTCCGCGGTCTCCGCGAGTTGCGCGGCGCTTGCCGTCGGAGTGCCGTACCAGATGTCCTTGTTGTTGTTCGAGCCGCCCGGGATGTTCAGGGTCACGAAGACGACCCTGGACTGCGCCCAAAGCACGTTCTCGACGTAGTTGCCATCGCCGGGATGGTTGGCTGCATCGAAGTAACGTGCCTGCGAGAACACTTCCTTGCTGCGGCCACCGAGTGTGTAGCCCGGGCGCGGATAAAAGATCGAGCGCACCAGGTCCAGGTTGGCGATCGGGTCGCCGCCGGCGTAGTCCACCGGCTGGTTGTTGCCATCAAGGACATAGTCGATGCGATGGGTGACCGGGTTCCATACGCCGCCACCCTCGGCCTTCTTGTGGCAGTCGGACCACTCGTTGTCGCCGGGCGTGTACACCAGCGGATCCTTGAATCCGGTCCACAGGCCATACACCGTGCGGTTATAGGCCTCGGTGCAGTACTGCTTGCCCGAATGGATGTCGCCGACGTGCAAGACCAGGTCGACGGCCGGATCGGCATTCACCGATGCGATGAAAGCAGGCGTCGCTTCAAGCTCGGCGGTATCGGCAGGCGTCTTGCCATAAGGTGCGTCGCCAAAGACAGCCAGGGTCAGGACATTGGCTGACGACGTGTTGACGGGCGTGCCATTGCCTGCGTGGGCGGGCGTTGCCGCGACCAGGGACAGGGCAAGGGCGATGGAGGTGGCAAGCAGTGTGCGCATGGCTGTCTATCCGTGGTGGAGATATTAGCTACGCAGGCTAGGCGCGCCATGTGTCACTGCGTTGACAGTCGCCATGACCAGACCGCACAGCGCTCGCTGTCGGGTCGCAGCCCGTGACCGCTGCGGTGCTACGCTTGGGTTTTCGGCCCGGAACCCACGCCCGCCATGATCCTTTCCAAAGCCCGCCCGATCGTCAGTTGCCTGTGTTTCTCGCTGCTCCTGGCGGCTGCATCGACCGCATCAGCTGCGTCGGCTGCATCGACCGCATCACCGGTACGAGCCGAGGCCAAGCTCGATCCGGTCGAGGCAAAAATCGTCGCCAGCGTGCACGCCGACAATGCCCGCTCGCTGGCGCTGTTGAAACAAACCGTGGACATCAACAGCGGCACCATGAATTTCGCCGGCGTGAAGCGCGTCGGGGCGATTTTCGATCGCGAGTTCAAGGCACTCGGGTTCAAGACGCGGTGGATCGATGGCGCGCCCTTTGGCCGCGCGGGGCATCTGCTAGCCGAGCACGGCACGCGCGGTCCCAAGCTGTTGCTGATCGGGCACCTGGACACCGTTTTCGCCGAGGACAGCCCATTCCAGGTGATGCAACTTGAGGGACCGAACGCGGGCAGCGGCCCGGGCGCCGTCGACATGAAAGGCGGCGACGTGATCATCGTGACCGCGTTGCGCGCGCTGAAGGCCAGCGGGCAGCTCGACAAGGTGCAAGTGCGGGTGATCCTGGCCGGCGATGAAGAGGATCGCGGCACGCCGATGGACCTTGCCAACCAGGCGATGCTGGCTGCCGGTGATTGGGCGGACATCGCGATCGGTTTCGAGAACGCGACGGGTGACCCGAAGGAGATGGCCACCGCCCGCCGTGGTGCGTCCGGATGGCGACTCGAGGTGACCGGTACGCCTGCACACTCCTCGCAGATCTTCCAGCCCGAGGTCGGCTACGGCGCCGTGTTCGAAACGGCGCGCATCCTTGACGGCTTTCGCCAGGCCTTGTCGGCCGAGCCGATGCTCAGCTTCAATCCCGGCGTGATCGTCGGTGGTACTGATGTCGCGCTCGACCACGACCAGTCGCGCGGCACCGCGTTCGGAAAGCAGAATGTCGTGGCGCAGTCGGTCCGGGTAGATGGCGACGTGCGGGCGATTTCGCCGGAGCAATTGGAGATGGCGATGAAGACGATGCAGGGCATCGTGTCGCGCCATCTGGACAAGACCAATGCAACATTGGTGTTTGAGCCGGGCTATCCGCCGATGGCGCCGACGCCGGGAAATGCCAAGCTGCTGGCAGTCTACGACGGCGCCAGCCGCGACCTGGGCTTTGGCCCGGTGGGCCCGATCGATCCGCGCAAGGCCGGCGCCGCCGACATCAGCTTCGTTGCCAACAAGGTGGAGATGGCGCTCGACGGCCTCGGGCTCAAAGGCCCGGGCAACCATACCGTCAGCGAGAAGGCCGACTTGGCCACGCTTGATTCACAGGCGATGCGCGCCGCAGTGATGATCTATCGATTGGCAAAGTAGGGCGGGCGCCGCCGGCGCTCGCCTGACGCAGATCTCCGGTGTCAGATATCCGGTGTCAGATATCCGGTGAGGCCTCTGGCGCTGCCGGATGGAACGGCTGGTCGTGCTTGCGATCCCGGCGACGCTCCAGCGTCGAGTCGATGACGCGCAACATCTTGATTGCAGCGGCATGCACCGCCTTGTCCAGGGAAACCGCTTCCTCGGTGACCGCCGTCGGCTGCAGCCCTTCCATCCGCGCCTCCATGAGGCAGCGCTTGTCATTGGGCCCGCTCTTGCCGTCGCTCTCGATGCTGAGGTGCACTTCGACCCGGGTGATGTGCTCGGACACCCGCCCGAGCGTATCGGCGATATCAGCCGTCATGCGCTCGGCCATGGCCTCGTGGCCGTGGATGTTGTGGTCGGTGTTGATCTTGATCTGCATGCATTCCCTCCTGGTTGATGGCGTCTTGTTTCCACAAGCATAGGTCCCAGCGTGTTAACCGGCTGTATCTGGACGTCGCGCGGCCCCTTGTGCCTGTCACACGAAGGCCTGAGACGCGGGTCGCAAGTCGCCCATTCGCTTGATCTCGGCCACGTAGATGCGCGGCGGGATGCGGGCGTGCAGGCAATGGTCGCAACGCGGCAACGCAGGTGCCGCGACAGGCCGTGGCCTGCCGCGGCGACTCGAAATCGATCAGCGGCGCTGCGACCCTGCCGCGGGACTGTCCTTGCCGACGCGCGCGGCGGAAGCCAGGTGCGGAGGCTCGGTTTCAAACGCATGCATCAGCCGCTGGCCTGCCAACTGCTGTGCCTGCCTGGCTTCCTCAAGGACGGCGCCCATGCCGAAGAACTCATGGGTGACGCCATCGAACTGTTGCACCAGCACGGGCACGTCAGCACTTCGCAACGCGTCCGCCAGCAGTTCGCCTTCCGATCGCAGGGGATCAATCTCGGCAAGGATGATGGTCGTCGCCGGCAGGCCGGCAAGGTCAGTGCGACGCGCCAGGGAAATACGCGGGTCGGCGGTCTCGTCGGCCGAATGGAAAGTGTGCTGCACGAACCAGCCCATCGCGGCCTTGCCAAGGGGTTTTGCATCCGCGTTCTGCAGGTAGGACGCCGAGTTCATGTCATTGTTGGCCACCGGATAGACGAGCACTTGGTGCAGCGGGGCCTGAAGGCCCTCGTCGCGCGCCCGGATGGCTATGTTGGCTGCCATGTTGCCGCCCGCGCTTTCCCCGAGCAGCGCGATCCGGCGCGGATCGCCGCCAAATCCCGCGGCATTTCCAAGCACCCATCGGTAAGCGGCGAAGGTGTCTTCGTGCGCGGCGGGAAACTTGTCTTCCGGTGCCTGGCGGTAGTGCGTGGACACCACGATGGCGCCCGCCGCATTGGCGATCGCCCGTGCACTCGCGTCATAGGTATCCAGGTCGGCGATCACCCAGCCGCCGCCGTGGATGTACAGCACCACCGGCAGTCCTTCGTCGTCAGGTGCTACGTCCTTGGGCCAATACATGCGCAGGGCGACGCTTCCCGCGGGTCCCTGGAAACTGCGGTCGCGGACATCGCCAACCGATTCGGCACGTCCATCCTGGCCGTGCGCGCGTGCCGCGGCGGTCACCGCGTCTGCTGGCGAAGGCTGCTTTCGCGCCTGCTCGGGTGTCAGCGTTTCCAAGGGCGCTGCGCCCAGGCGCGCAAGCTGGTCGAGTACCGCCTGCATTGCTGGAACAGGCGCGGGGTTCGGGGACTTTCCTGTCATGTCAATCTTCCTGGTGCGCCGCGGAGTGCGACCGGGTCAGGCTGCGCCTCGTGCCCTGAAGTGACGGTGAGGAAGCGGCGGTTCCGCCGACACTGCGGTGCTGATCGGCCAGCTATCGCTTTGGGCTGTGCCAAGCCCATCGGATGGCGCGTGGTCGTTGGCCCGGCGCCGGCACAAAAAAGGGCCGGCGCAAGCCGGCCCTTGGTTGCAACAATTGCCCCAGGGATTGCCAGCGTTAGCGGAACAG
>JBKJMY010000195.1:0-16184 GCA_046596115.1 Arenimonas sp. | reverse complement strand
CTCAGAGTGCATCGAAAGCCCCCAGCCTGCGTGCCAGCCCCAGGTAGGCCGCAACAATCGCGATTGGCACAACAGTAAAGGCGGCGGCCATAGGCAAGTTGCCGACCGCGCCCTGCTGCACGAACACATAGGTGCCGATGAACAGGCCAGACGGCCCCACCAGGGTCGGGATGATGTAGTCGCCCAGGGTGAGCGAGAAGGTGAATATCGAGCCCGCGACGACGCCAGGCAGCGCCAGCGGCCAGACGACATGGCGAAACGTTTGACCCGCGCGTGCGCCGAGGTCAGCGGATGCCTGCAGTACGCTCGGCGACACGCGCTCCAACGCAGCCTGGATCGGCAAGACCATGAAGGGCAACCAGACATAGGTAAACACGAGGAAGCGCCCGATATTCGAGGTCGAAAGCGTCGCACCACCAATCCCGGGCACTTGCAGGAGCGCTTCCAGAGCCCAGACCAGGTGCAGTTTCGCGAGCACCCAATAGGCGATGCCGCCCTTGGCCAGGATCACCTGCCAGCTGTACACCTTGACGATATAGCTGGCCCACATCGGCAGCATCACACCGACGTAGAACAGGCCCTTGATACGGGGACCCGCGTGGCGCGCCATGAACCAGGCGATCGGGAACGCGATCGCTGCCGAGGCCAGCGTGACGCAAACCGCCATTGCCAGCGTGCGCAGGACAATGTCGCGATTTGCGGGGTCGAAGATCTTCCCGTAGTTGCGCAGCGTCAACTCCGGCAGGACGCGCATCGAATACTCATCGAAGCCATGCAGCCCCTGCCACAACAGCGCGCCCAGGGCCCCGAGGTAGACCAGGCACAGCCAGGCCAGCGGTGGCCCCAGCAACAGGCCGAGCAACAGACGCGGCCTGCGGTGCAGGGTGGCGCCGACGGTTCGCAGCAAGCCGCTGCGCGGAGTCATCGCAAGCCCGAGCTGGTAGCTGCTCACGCAGGCGCATCCGCATTCGCGGCGGGCGAAGTCGCGGCGGGCGAAGTCGCAGTGGCCGAAGTCGAGGAGCGCACAGTCGCGGCAGGCGCCGGCAAGGCGACCATCGATTCGCGGGCCCAGACAGCGAATACCGCTGCGCCCACCGCGGGCGCCGCATCGGATTCGACCAGCGAAGCACTGTCGGTGCTGGCGAGCAGCTGCGAGCCATCCTCCATGCGCAACACCATGCGCGTGGCGGCGCCATGGAACTGCAGGTCAAGCAGCGTGGCGGCCCCACCCGCCTGGCCTTCGACAAGTGCCGCGGCCACATGCACCAACTCCGGCCGCAATGCGAATGCGCCTTCCACGCCGGCCCAGCGCGTCGCCTGTGCGGGCGTCAACACATTGGCGCCGCCGACGAAGCGCGCAACGAAGTCGGTGGCCGGATGGCGATACAGTTGTTGCGGCGCATCCACCTGCTCGATCCGCCCGGCATTGAACACGGCCACGCGATCAGACATCGACAGGGCCTCGCCCTGGTCGTGGGTCACATACACGAAAGTGATGCCGAGCCGGCGCTGCAGCGACTTCAATTCAGCCTGCATCTGCTCGCGCAGTTTCAGGTCGAGCGCGCCCAGCGGCTCGTCCAGCAACAATACGCGCGGCCGAAGGACCAGCGCCCGTGCCAGGGCGACGCGTTGGCGCTGGCCACCGGACAGCTGCGCCGGCTTGCGCGCCCCCAGGCCGGACAGGTCCACCATCGCCAGCGCTTCGTCGGCCTGGGCCTGCCGTTGCTTGCGACCGACACCACGCACCATCAGGCCGTAGCCGACGTTGTCGCGCACATCCATGTGCGGGAACAGGGCGTAGTCCTGGAAAACCGTATTGACCTCGCGCGCAAACGGCGGCTGCGATGATGCGTCTGCGCCGTGCAGCAGGATGCGGCCGGTGCTGGGCTGCTCGAAACCTGCGATCAGTCGAAGGCAGGTCGTCTTGCCCGAGCCGGACGGCCCGAGCATGGAAAAGAATTCGCCGTCGGCGATCGACAGCGTGACGCCGTCGACCGCGCGCACCGGGCCATAGCTCCGGCCGACCGCTACGAATTCAACCGCTGCGGGCATACCCGTGCCGGGCTCAGCCCCCCATGATCTTGATGTAGTCCTCTGTCCAGCGGCTGTAGGGGACGCATTGGGCAGCGCCGCACTTGGCCTCGGGTGTACGCCAGAAATGGATCTGCTCGAACTTGTCCTGGCCATTGATGGCGCAGCCTTCCACGCCGAGCAGATCGTTGCCCGTGCACGCTGCCGGTACCGAAGGCAGCGAACCGAACCAGGCCGCGACATCGCCCTGCACCTTCGGGCTGATCGACCACTCCATCCAGGCATAGGCGCAATTGGGATGCTTGGCGTCGGTCGCCAGCATCGTCGTGTCGGCCCAACCTGTGGCACCTTCCGCCGGGATCACCGAGGCGACCGGCTGGCTATCGGCCTTCAGCCCGTTCACCTGGTAAGGCCAGGAGCCGGACGCGACCACGCCTTCGTTCTTGAAGTCGCTCATCTGCACGGTGGCGTCATGCCAGTAGCGATGGATCAGCGGCTTCTGCTTGCGCAGCACATCCAGCGCCGCGGCGTACTGCGCTTCGTTGAGCGCATACGGATCGGTGATCGCCAACTCCGGCTGCTTGGTCATCAGGTACAGCGCCGCATCCGCGATGTAGATCGGGCCGTCGAAGGCCTGCACGCGACCCTTGTTGGATTTTCCGTCCGGGAAATCCTGCGGCTCGAACACCACGCTCCAGCTGGTCGGCGGCGTCTTGAACACTTTGGTGTTGTACATCAGCACATTCGGGCCCCACTGGTAGGGCACGCCATAGTGCTTGCCGTCCACCGTGTGCCAGGCCGCGTCCTGCAGGCGCGGATCGATGCTGGAATAGGACTTGATGCGCGCGACGTCGATCGCCTGCACCTTGCCGCCCGCAACCAGTCGCAGCGAGGCATCGCCCGAGGCGGTCACCAGGTCATACCCGCCCTGGTTCATCAACGACACCATCTCGTCCGATGTACCGGCGGTCTTGACGTTGACTTTGCAGCCACTGGCCTTCTCGAAGCCGGTGACCCAATCGTAGGCCTTGTCGCTTTCCCCGCGCTCGATATAACCGGGCCAGGCGACGATATCGAGCTGGCCTTCCAGCACCGGCGCAGCTGCTGTCGCAGTTGCGCCGCCAGCAGGCGACATCGGGGCTTCTTCCTTCTTTCCGCAGGCGCCCAGGATAAGGGTGACTGCCACGGCCATGGCCGCCGGCTTGAAGTTGATCGACATTGGAAACGCCTCCCGCGTTGGTGGGGAACACTGTCAAGGATATTAACCGCCTTGTCATGGGATACGTCAACACGCGTCCAGTACCAACTCCACCAGGTGATCCCCGCCGTCGTCCCGGAGGACCGGGTCGCCGGCCATCTCGATGCCGTTGACAGTCAGGCGGGGCCGCGCGCCGGCTTCGCAACGCACCACGATCCGATAGGTCGCGCTGCCATGGCGCAGGGTCACCCGGTAGCCGGCCCAGCCCGGGCGGGGTACCGGGCGCAGCCGCAGCAGGCCATGTTCGACGCTGACCCCGAGCAGGGAGTCCAGGATCAGGCGGTACATCCAGCCTGCGGAACCTGTGTACCAGGTCCAGCCGCCGCGCCCGGCATGGGGGCTGACGCCATAGACATCGGCCGCAAGCACATAGGGTTCGACCTTGTAGGTGTCCAGCGCCCGCTCGCCGCTGCCATGGCGGACCGGATTGATGATGTCGAACAATTCCCAGGCAGTGCGCGCCTCGCCCAGCGCCGCGAACGCCATCGTCGCCCAAACCGCCGCATGCGTGTATTGGCCGCCGTTTTCGCGCACACCCGGAACATAGCCCTTGATGTATCCCGGGTCGGGTTGCGACTTGTCGAAGGGTGGATCGAGCAACTGCACAAGACTAACGTCGCGGCGGACCAGGCGCCTGTCCAGCGACTGCATGGCCTGGCGACTGCGCTCCGGGGCGCCGGCGCCGGACAGCACCGACCAGCTCTGCGCGATGGAGTCGATCTGGCATTCCTCGTTGCCCGCCGAGCCCAGCGGCGTCCCATCGTCGAACCAGGCACGGCGGTACCACTCGCCGTCCCAGGCATTGGCATGCGCCGCCGCGGCCAGCGATTGCGCCTGTTCGCGGCACTCGGAGGCGAAGGCAGCGTCGCCGCGGGCCTGGGCCAGGTCGGCGAACCGGTTGGAGACCTCATGCAGGAACCAGCCCAGCCAGACGCTTTCGCCCCGGCCGTGTTCACCGACACGATTCATGCCGTCATTCCAGTCGCCCGAACCCATCAACGGCAGGCCGTTGACGCCGCGCGGCGTGGCATGGCGCAAGGCGCGCACGCAATGCGAATACAGCGTTTCGCGCAGGCCGGAAGCCACCGGCAGGTCGTAATAGCCTTCCTCGTCCATGCCCACCGGGCGGCCTTCGACATAGCGCACCGTCTCATCGAGCACACCGCTGTCGCCGGTGGTGGCGACATAACGCGCCACCGCGAGCGGCAACCACAGGTAATCGTCGGAACACCGGGTGCGCACGCCGCGGTCCTGCGGCGGATGCCACCAATGCTGCACGTCGCCCTCGGGGAACTGGTGCGCGGCACTGAGCAGCAGGTGCGCACGCACTTGCGTCGGTGCGGCATGCAGCATGGCCATGCCGTCCTGCAGCTGGTCGCGGAATCCGAACGCCCCGCCAGACTGGTAGAAGCCGCTGCGCGCCCAGAACCGGCAGGCGATAGTCTGGTACATGAGCCAACCATTGGCCAGTACGTCGAGTTGTGGATCGGGCGTCTCGACCTGCACCGCACCCAGCGCATCCTGCCAATAGGACGCAACCTTGGCCATCGCTTCTTCGGCGTTCTCCGCATTCCGGTAGCGCTGCACCAGGGCCAGCGCATCGTCGCGATCGCGTCCCAGCCCCATGCGGAAGGTCAGCTCGCGTTCCTCGCCATCGTCAAGATCGAACTGCAATTGCAGCGCGGCGCAGGGATCCAGGCCCGCGCCGACCCGGCCGGACAGACGCGAACGCGCCATTGCGGCGGGATGCGAGAGGCCGCGGTTGCGGCCCAGGAATTCGCTGCGGTCGCAGGTCAGGCTGCGGCCCTCGCCCTGGACATCGAAGAACGCGGTGCGGCCGGCAAATTCGATGTTGTACGGATTACGCGCGATCACCGCAGCGGTTGCCGAATCGACCTCGGTGCAGATGTGCATTCCCTGCTTCTGCCGCAGGTCGCCCAGCACCCATTCCACATAGCCGGTGGCAGAGAGCCGGCGCGGCCGCCCCGAGGTATTGCGCAGTTTCAGCACCCAGAACTTGACCGACGCGTCGAGCGCAACGAACACCCGCAACTCGCTCCAGATGCCGTCTTCGACGTGTTCAAACACCGAGTAGCCGAAACCGTGGCGGATGCAATACGCACCGTGTCCACGGCTCGGGCCCGGCGTGGGCGACCAGAACTCGCCACTGTCCTCGTCACGCACATAGAACGCTTCGCCGCCGACATCGGACACCGGGTCGTTATGCCACGGCGTCAGGCGGAACTCATGTGCGTTCTCGCCCCAGGTGTAGGCACTTCCGCGCTCTGAAACCACGGTACCGAAGTGCGGATTGGCAAGCACGTTGACCCAGGGCGCGGGCGTGTCCTGCCCGGGCCCAAGATGGATGACGTACTCGCGGCCGTCCGGGCTGAATCCGCCGAGCGGATTGCCCAGGATCAGGTCGTCGCGACGCGGTACTCCCGAAGGCGCTGCGCCTTCAACAACGCCGACCGCCTGCCGCGGCCGCGACTCGAGCTGGCGCGGTAGCGCGGTTTCGACCGGCCGGCGCCCAACCTGATCGGACAGCGAGCCCATGTCATCGCTGAGCACGATGCGCGCCACCGATTGCATCAGGACCCTGTCTTCCGAGGAAATCAGGTGCGCGGAGCGGACGAAGATGCCGCCGGGCTTGTCCACCAGGCTGGCTTCCAGGCCACTGGTGATCATGCTCATGATCAGGTCCTGCAACTGCTGCCGATAACCGGCGCGGTCTTCATTCCAGATCACCAAATCAACGTCCAGCCCCTTGGAACGCCAGTAAGCGTGGGCCTGGACCAGCTGGCGCACGAGGTCGATGTTGGCCGCATCGGAAACCTGCAACAGCACGACCGGCAGGTCGCCGGAGATCGCGTGCCCCCACAGGCCCGACTGGCCGCGGCGATTCTTCGACAGGATGGCCGGATCGGCGCGGGTCGCTGGCGTTGCGTAGAGGATCGAACCCGCCAGGCGCTCATAGAGCTGTGCATCACCCTGGCTCGCATTGAGCTGGCGCAACTGCAGCTGGCCATGCGTCCATGCCAGGTCGAACACGCGATCGGCCAGGCGCCGGTCGCGGTACTTCTCGACCAGCCGCAGGCAGTCATCGCGATCCTTGCCGACGCCGGTGACCACGTCGATGCTCACCGATTGTTCCGGCTCGAGCTCAACGCGGCAACGGATCGCCACGATCGGGTCAAGCACCGAGCCTTCCGCACCGGTCAGCGCGTCCTGGGTCATCGCCAGCGGCCTTGCCAGGGTGCGCCCGCGGCCGATGAAGGCCGAGCGATCGGTTTCGTAGCTCACCTCGTCCACGCGCCCACCGTGGATCGCCATCAGGTGGCACAGCCACGGCTCGGGATCGCCGGTGGCGCGCGGACGCCGGTGGCACAGGATTGCCTGCAGTGGGCGCACCAGTTCGGTCTGCACGAACAGCTTGCCGAAGGCGGGATGCAACGCATCGGAGATGGCACTGGCCAGCACCACTTCGGCATAGCTGGTCAGCTCGACGATGCGCCGCGTGCGCGACCGGTTGACCAGGGTGGTCCGGCGCAGCTCGATGTCGTCCTCGGGCGAGACGACGATCTCGGCGTGCATCTCGATGTCCTTGTCGCGTCGACGGAATTCTGCGCGCGAATCGGAGAAGATTGCTTCGTAGCCAGGGCCGGATTTACGCGTCGGCTGGTGGCCGGCGGACCAGTACTCGCCACTTTCAACATCGCGCACGTACAGGAAGCTGCCCATGCGGTCGCTGGTGGGGTCTTCTTGCCAGCGGGTGATGGCCATGTCGCCGAAACGGCTGTACCCGGCACCGGCACTGTTCAACATCACGTGGTAGCGCCCGTTCGACAAAAGCTGCACGGCCGGACGCGGACTGTCCGGATCCCGGAAGATGCGCAGCCGAGTCTCGGGCGCATCGGCCGATCCCGACAGATCGGGCAAATCGGCTGCCTCAAGGAACTGCGCACTGGCACGTGGCACGCGCTCCTGAAGCAGCAGCAGCGTTGCGCGTACCTGCGGATCGGACTCGAACCGGCGCTGCATCGGCCGGCCGAGCAGCGCATTGCCCATCGCCAGCAGGGCCATGCCCTGGTGGTGCGCCATCCACGAACGCACGATCGCGTGGCCCTGCCCGCGCGGCAGCCGCGCCGGGCTGTAGTCGATCGCTTCGTAGTGGCCGAACTCGCCTTCAAAACCCTCGTCGGTCAAGCGACGCATGTTTTTGCAGGCCGCCACCGGCGACACCATCAGCGCCAGCGCGGTCGCATAGGGGGCGATCACCAGGTCATCGCCCAAGCCGCGCTTGAGGCCCAGCCCGGGGACGCCGAAGGCGCGGTACTGGTAGTTGAGATTGGCGTCGACGGTGTTGTAACCCGACTCGGAAATACCCCAAGGCACGCCGCGTTGCCGACCGTATTCGATCTGGCGCTCGACGCAGGCGTGCGCCGTCTGCGCCAGCAGGCTGCCCTCGAACGCCGGCATCACCAGGTGCGGCATCAGGTACTCGAACATCGAGCCGCTCCACGACAGCAGCACGGGCTCGCCGCTGGTCCCGGCAAGCAGGCGACCCAGCCGGAACCAGCTGTCCTGCGGCAGTTGTCCCTGGGCGATTGCCACGAAGTTGGCCAGTCGCGCTTCCGATGCGAGCAGGTCGTAGTAGCTGGCATCCAGGCGCCGGTCGGTCACGTTGTAGCCGATCGACAGCAGGTCGCGCCCGTGGTCGTAGAGAAAATCAAAACGCATCAACGCCAGGCTGCCTGCCGTGGCGGCAAGTGCCTGGATGCGATCGATCTCTGCACGCGCCGCGTGCTGCGTGCTGGCGCCGGCGTCATCGGCTAACTGCAGCAGGCTGGGCACAGGCAGGTCACCTGCCACATCGCCTGTATGCACGGCGCCGGTGGCCGCGTCGAACTGGATGCCGCTGCCTTCGGGCTCGAACCCCGGCAGCAGCCTGCAGGCACGCGCGTGGTCCGACATGCATTCGGCCAGCAGCGATTCGCACAGCCTGCGCGCCTGGCGCGCGTCATCGAGCGCGGCACTTTCGATCAGCGCTGACAGCGGCGCGGCCAGTCCGATGAATCCGCGCGCAGCGCGCAGCGAGCCTGGCGCGCAGTTGGCGCGCAGTGCATCCACGGTCGACTGCAATTCAGCCAGGGCTACCGGGACTGGGCCAAGCTCCTGCAGGTCAGTGGCAGCCAGCGCCAGGGTATCGCGTGCACCGTCCAGGCGCGCCGGATTGAGGACTGGCAATTCGCCCAGCTCCAACAAGCCCGCGCGCAAGGTCAGCAGGTGGCCCGCCAAGTTGCCGCTGTCCACCGACGAAATATAGCGCGGCTCGAGCGGCTGCAAAGACTGCGTGTCATACCAATTGTAGAAGTGGCCGCGGAAACGCTCGAGCGACTGCATGGTATCCAGGGTGCCCTTGCAACGGGCAAGCACGCCGCCAACGCCAAGGTGGCCAAAGTCGTAGGCAGACAGGTTGGCCAGCAACGACAGACCGATATTGGTCGGCGAGGTCCGGTGCGCAATCACCTGCGCCGGTGCCTCCTGCATATTGTCGGGCGGCAGCCAGTTTTCGCTGGCCTGCACATGCACCTCGAAGAACGCCCAGGTCTTGCGCGCAAGCAGGCGCAACCAGCCAGCCTGCTCGGCACCCAGGGCATCGCGCGCGTCCCTTCGCGGCAAGCCGACGCGCCAGGCGAGCCACGGCGCCAATATCCACAGCCCCAGCACCGGCATCGCCCCGACCAGCGACGTTGGCCGAAACAAGGCGAGCAAGGCGCACAGCGACAGCGCGAATGCGGTGCCAAGCCACAGACCCCGCGGCTGCCCCGCCAAGCCGTACCCTCCGGTTCGCTCGACCTCGCTCGAAGGACGCCACTGCAAGAGCAGCCGGCGCGAAATCGCCATGCGCCACAGGCTGCGGATGATCGCGTCCAGGCTGTAGAGGGCCTCGTGCACGAGCCACGCCACCTGCAACAGCAGACGCGCGGTTTGCCGGGCAGCCATTGGGCCGAGTTGCTCGAGATGTTGCGGCATCGGCAATCCGCGCGGCTTGCGCAACAGGTCGAGCAACGCCACCAGGGCAGGCGGGAGCAACAGCAGGGCGAGCACGGCCAGCGTCCATGTGCCGGGATCGGGCAGGCGCAACCAGCCCAGCGCCAGCAAAAAGACCAGCGCCGGTGGCACCAGGCTGCGACGCAGGTTGTCGAGCAGCTTCCAGCGCGACAGGGATGACAGGGGATTGCGCAGCAGCGCGCCGGCCTGGCCGGCGACACGCGGAAACAGCCAGGGCAGCAATTGCCAGTCGCCGCGGATCCAGCGATGCCGCCGGCTGGCATCGCTGCCGTAGCTGCCTGGATACTCCTCGAACAACTCGACCTCGCTGTGCAGGCCGGAACGTGCGTAGCAACCCTCGATCAGGTCGTGGCTGAGGATCGCGTCGTCCGGGAACCGCTCGGCAAGCACTGCTTCGAAGGCGGCCACGTCGTACACGCCCTTGCCGACGAAGCTGCCTTCGCCAAATGCATCCTGGTACAGGTCCGACACGGCCCGCGTATACGGATCAATGCCGGCGTCGCCGCCGAACAGGCGCGCATAGCGCGAGCGCTGGCGGCTCGAGAGGCTGACCCCGACGCGCGGCTGCAGGATGCCGTAACCCGCCACCACCATCCGGCTCTCCGGGTCGATGCGGGGGCGGTTGAGTGGATGTTCCAGCGCGGCGACCAGTTCCGCCGCGGCGCCACGCGGCAGCTGCGTATCAGTATCCAGGGTCACGACGTAGCGCACGCCCTGCAGACCACGCCGGTCGCCCACCACGTGGCTGAATGCGGATGCATCACCGTCGCACAAGAGTGCATTGAGCGCGCCCAGCTTGCCGCGCTTTCGTTCGATGCCGATCCAGGCACCCTCGCCTGCGTTCCAGACGCGTGGGCGATGCAGCAGGTAGAACGGCCCGATGCCGTCGGTTCCATAGCTCTGGTTCAGTGCGTCGATGCCCTCGGCGGCCCGCTGGATAATCGCTGCATCGCCGGGCATGTCCTGTTCCGGCGCGTCAAGGAAATCGCCGAGCAGGACGAAGCGCAACTCGGGATCACGATTGGCGAGATAGCGGACTTCGAGGCCATCGAGCAGGTCATCCACGCCATCCACACTGCCGAGCATGGTTGGAACAGCAACCACGGCGCGCGCCGCCGGCAGGATGCCGCGGCTGAAATCCATGCGCGACAGCGGATGGGTCGGCAGAATCAACGTGCCGATCCAGTTCACCAGCGCCAATGCCAGCTGGCTGCCGGCGAAGACGCAGAAAAAAACCAATCCGAGGGTCGCCATGCGATCGAAATGATGGCCACGCGCGAGGTACAGCAACGCCAGGCTGACGACGACGGTCAGACCTGCGACGCTGCCCAGGTAGAGCGGCAGTGCGTACCGGGAAAAAAGCAGTCCACTATTTGCGCGCCAATCGCCGGCTGCTCCAACCCGCGCGCGAAGCTCCGTGAAGCCCTTGTCCACCAGCCAGTAGCCGACATGCGCCTGCACTTCGTCACCTGGATCGCCCCCGGCGCCGGGCGTTGGCGATTGCGCCGCCTGGTGGGCCATGGCCACGGCCATCCGTGCAACCTCAAGCTCATCCTGGCCGCTCCGGCGGGCAAGGTTCTCGACCACATGGCGATAGCGATCCCGCGTGGCGAAGTCCATGCGCGTGAACACACCAACCGGATCGCACGCCAACTCGACCTCGACCAGGCTCAGCCCTTCGACGAACATGCGCCAGTCAATCGCCGACAGCTCGCGCAGGCTGCCGATACTGTTGCCGATCGAAACCTGGTCAGCGGCTTGCTGGCGCGCTTCCAGTTGCACCAGTTGTTCCACCGAGTGCCCGGACTCGGCGACCCAGTGTTCGATCCAGTTCAGTGGCATGCCCAGTCCGGGACTCTGCCCGACCAGCAATCGGCTCATTTCCGCCACGAAGGAGCTCGACAATGGCGGGTTGGAACGTGCCATGTCGGCCACCACCAGCACCAGGTTCTTTGGATCGTGCTCGAGCGTATCGAGCATGCGGTCGGCCCAATCGTCCGCCAGGTCGCGATCGATCCGCTCGGACAACACGCGACCGGCGACCCGGCGCAGGTTCTCGATCAACGCCAGGCGAAGCATGATCGGGATCGCCCACAACTCGCCCAGGCGAAGCGGCACGCTGTCCTGGTAGGCCGAGACGAATCGACCCAGGCGTTCCAGGTCCAACCGCCCGTCACCATGCGAAATGGCTTCGAGGGCGATGTCATAGACACGCGGCATGCCCGCACTTGGTCCCGAGGCAAGGCGGGGCAATTCGCGACTGTAGGCGCGCGGCAAATGCCTGCGGGCTGTCTGGATCTGTTCTTCGATGAGGTAGAAATTGTCCAGCAGCCACTCGGCGGCCGGCGAGATGCGGCGACGGTCGCCTTGCGCGCCGCCGAGCAGTTCGCAGGCATCCAGCAGCACGGTTTCGTTTTCAGCCAGGCGCGACAGCAGCAGGTCCGGCGCCCGCTGCCTGGTGACGCGGTGCCGCGCTGCCAGGGCGCGGCCATGGCGCTCCATCTGGTCGGCACTGAACAATTCGGCGCGCAGGGCCTGTTCCGCGCCCAGCTTGCGCGCCCATTCCGCATTGCGCCGGAGCCGTGCGCGCCAGCGTGACAACCCGGAAAACAGGTTCAATCGTTTCACCGCCGGCCCATCCAGGGCGCCGGCGCGGCACCGTCCTTGCGCATTGATTCGCCCATCCACTCAGCGGCATTCATTTTCGCATCGGGACGCCACTGCCGCTCGCCGCTACCGGCAATGCACCGGCGCGTGTTTAACCTGCGCTCATCCCGACTGCGGTCGCGCTGCGTCAATGCGGGTTGCTGACGCCGTGTGGCACATGGCCTGCGGCGACGTGCCTTCGGGCATTCTCGATGTTGAGGCGTGAATCGTCGAAGAAGATATCGGCGCCGAACGCCTGCAGGAACGGGCCCTTGTCGCGACCACCAAGGAACAGTGCTTCATCGAGACGGACGCCCCACTCGCGCAGGGTGAGGATGACGCGCTTGTGCGCCGGCGCCGAGCGTGCGGTCACCAGTGCGGTCCGGATCGGCGAATCCTCGGCCGGAAACGCGCCCTGCAGGTCGTGCAGCGCCGCCAGGAAACCGCGGAAGGGGCCGCCGCTCAGTGGTTCATGGGCGCGATCGGCCTCGTGCGCGTGAAAAGCGGCGATGCCACTTTCCTGCGACACCCGCTCGGACTCGTCGCTGAAGATCACTGCGTCACCGTCGAAGGCGATGCGCAATTGGTCATGCACCCGCGCTGGCGCCTTGGCCGGCAGGATGGTGGCGGCGGCCACGCCATCACGCAGGGCTTCGCGCACGGACTCCGGATTGGCGGACAGGAACAATTGCGCACCGAACGGCTGGATGTAGGGCGTGGTCGGCGCCCCACTGGTGAAAGCAGCACGCGAGATCGACAGGCCGTGGTGCTCGATCGAGTTGAAGATGCGCAGCCCGGTATCGGAGGAATTGCGCGACAACAGCACCACCTCGACCCGTGGCGCATCGACGGCCGCGCCGGCATTGAGGGCAAGCAGTTTGCGCACCAGCGGGAAGGCAATGCCGGGCTCGAGAGCGTCGTTCTCGCGCGAGCGCTGGTGTTCGGCGTAGGCCGCCAGACCTTCGCTCTCGAACAGGGCGTGCCCGGTCTCCAGTTGGAACAGTGCGCGGGCGGTGATGGCGACGGTCAGCACGTCAGCTCAGGAACTGTTCGTTGAGCATGCGCTCTTCGAGGTTGTGTTCGGGATCGAACAGCAAGGTGACAGTGCGATTGCGCGACTCGCGGATCCGCACTTCCACCACATCACGGACCTCGTGCGAGTCGGCGGTCGCACTGACCGGCCGTTTGTATGAATCGAGGATTTCCAGCCTGACCTCGGTATCGGCCTTGAGCAGCGCGCCGCGCCAGCGGCGAGGCCGGAATGCGGCGATCGGCGTCAACGCGATCACGGCCGAGCCCAGCGGCAGGATCGGGCCGTGCGCGGAGTAGTTGTACGCCGTGCTGCCCGCCGGCGTCGCCACCAGCGCGCCGTCACAGATCAATTCATCCAGTCGGACAGTCCCGTTGAGATGGATCCTGAGGTGCGCCGTCTGCCGCGTCTGGCGCAGCAGGGACACCTCGTTGTAAGCCAGCATGGTGAAGGTTGCGCCCGACTCGGTGGTTGCGGTGGTCTCCAGCGGCCGCAGCACTGCGGGTTCGGCTGTGGCGATACGCGCCGCCAGTCCATCAGGCTCGAATTGATTCATCAGGAAACCGACCGAACCCAGCTTCATGCCATACACCGGGCGACCATCGCCGCCGTACTGGTGCAGGGTCTGCAGCATGAAGCCATCGCCACCCAGCGCGCACAGCACGTCCGCATCGGCCGGCGCATGCTGGGCGTGGACCGCGGTCAGTCGCTCCAGCGCCGCCTGGGCGTTGGGCGTATTGCTGGCCAGAAAGGCGATCCGTGGCTGGGACGGCAGGGGCATGCGCACTCTCCTTGTATCGACAAGAGTAACGCAAGCACTCGCCCTCGCGCCCACGGCGCGGCGCCCACTCAAGCTTCGCCCGCGGGCCGACCTCAGGCCGGGGCGCGTCCCCCGCCCATTGCGATGTGCGCGAGCCGGCGCGCGGCCACCGACAGGGTCGCGAAATCCATGCTGCGCAGGTTGCGCATGTCGGCGAACATGCCCAGGGTGTAGCGCAGTGCGGAATCATCCCGGGACAACCAGCGCTGCACCAGGTGCGTGGCTGATTCACCGGGTTCCGCGGTGGACAGCACCTGGCCAACCATGGCGCGTTGCTGGGCGTGCAATTCGTCGCGCAGGACGCCACGCGCCTGGGCGTGCCAGCGGCCTTCCACCGGCAGCCGCTCGACGCTGTCGAGCAGCCACTTGGTGTGCAGCGCATCGGACAGGCCGAAATACACCTGGGCCACGTTGGCTACCGGCAGGCTGCGTTCGATCGCCACCTCCACGATGTCCAGGCCGTAGGCGAGGTACGGCAGGCAGGCCAGGCTGCGGGCGAACGCCTCCGGGTAGCCTTGCCGGCCCCACAAGTCCCGGTCGGCCTCGAACGCCACCAGGTTGTCGGCAGGCAAGATACTGGGCAGCACGTCGCGCAACTCGGCGATTGGCGCCGCATAGCGTTCGGCCATGCTGGCGATCATCGAGATGTCGCCGGGCCGATTGATCAGCCACCGGGTCATGGTCCGCTGCAGGTGCCAGATCGCGGTGAGCGCAGCGATCTGCGCGGCTTCTGAAATCTTCAGGTCAAGCGCGTCGATCTGGGCCCAGTAGGTTCGCGCATCGAGCACTTCGCGACTGATCGCAAATGCCTTGGCGACTTGCGATGCAGGCTCACCGGTATCTTCCTGCATGCGCTGCAGGAAGGTGGCGCCCATGCGGTTGACCATGGAGTTGGTGACCGCGGTGGCGATGATCTCGCGGCGCAGCCGGTGGTTTTCCATGTCCGCGCTGTAGCGTTCCTGCAGTTCGCGCGGGAAGTAGCGCGCCAGCTCCTTGGACAGGAACGGGTCCTCGGGAACGTCGGACGCCAGCAACTGGTTGAAGATCACGATCTTGTCGTAGGACAGCAGCACCGACAACTCCGGACGGGTCAGGCCCTGGCCACGCGACTTGCGCTCGGCAAGTTCGGCGTCGCTGGGCAGGTACTCGATTGCACGATCGAGCAGCCCCTGCCCCTCGAGGGTGCGGATGAAGTGCCCGAACGCGCCCAGGCGCGCCGCGCTCATCGACTCCATCAGGCTGATTGCCTGGTTCTGCCGATAATTGTCATTGAGCACCAGCTCGCCAACTTCGTCGGTCATGCTGGCCAGCAGTGTATTGCGCTGCTCCATGTCCAGATCCCCGCGCTTGACGATGGCGCCGAGCAGGATCTTGATGTTGACCTCGTGGTCGGAGGTATCCACGCCGGCGGAGTTGTCGATGAAGTCGGTGTTGAGCAGTACGCCGCGATGCGCAGCCTCGATTCGCCCGCGCTGGGTCATTCCCAGGTTGCCGCCCTCGCCCACCACCTTGCAACGCAAGTCGCGGCCGTCCACGCGCAGGCCGTTGTTGGCCCGGTCGCCGACCTCGGCATGGCTTTCGCCCGATGCCTTGACATAAGTGCCGATGCCACCGTTCCACAACAAGTCCACCGGCGCCAGCAGGATCGCGTGCATGAGTTCGGTCGGCGTCATGTGATCCACGTCGCCCTCGATGCCCAGGCTCTCGCGCACGGCAGCCGATACCTGGATGGATTTGGCCGATCGCGGGTAGATTCCGCCACCTTCGGAAATCAGGGACCTGTCGTAGTCGTCCCAGCTTGAGCGCGGCAGGCTGAAGATGCGCTCGCGTTCGGCAAACGAGACAGCGGTGTGCGGATTCGGGTCCAGGAAGATGTGCCGGTGGTCAAACGCTGCAAGCAGCCGGATCTTGCGCGACAGCAACATGCCATTGCCGAACACGTCGCCGGACATGTCGCCGATCCCGGCCACGGTGAAGTCCTGCGACTGGCAATCGCGGCCGAGTGCGCGGAAATGCCGCTTGACCGACTCCCACGCACCTTTGGCAGTAATTCCCATGCCCTTGTGGTCGTAACCGACCGAACCGCCGGAGGCGAAGGCATCGCCCAGCCAGTAGCCATGTTCGGCCGAAATGCCGTTGGCGATGTCGGAGAAGGTCGCCGTACCCTTGTCCGCCGCCACGACCAGGTAGGGGTCGTCACCATCATGCCGCACCACGTCCACCGGCGGAACCACCTCGCCATCGACCAGGTTATCGGTGATGTCGAGCAGGCCGTTGATGAAGCGCTTGTAGCAGGCGATGCCCTCGGCCAGCACCGCATCGCG
>JBKJMY010000069.1:0-4384 GCA_046596115.1 Arenimonas sp. | reverse complement strand
GCAGCGCGGCAGGCGTGCGCAAGGTCAGCTCGATGCTGTGCAGGCCGCCCTGGAGCAGCGCATCGGCAATCGCCTGTGCCTGCGCAACATTGTCCACCGTGAGGATTGGCAAGATACCGGCGGCGCGCAGCAGCGCGAGTGCGCGCGGTTGCCGTGCCAGCACGGCGTCATGTGTCGAGTCCATCAGGCGTCCCCTGCTTCATGTGGTGCATCGGCGGCCTCGCGGCCGGCGCCGAGCGCATATTCAGTGTCCATGTCCTGCTCGCCGTGGCGCTCGGGAAACAGCGGCCCACAGCTGATCGACAATGCGCCCTGGTCGGCGGGCGATGCCATGGCGCGATTGAACGCGAACAGGTTGCGACCCATGTCCTGCGCCGGCGGCGTGGTGTCGCGGTCAGGCCGTCGCGCAGCAAACTCTTCTGCATCCACCAACACATCGAGCACGCCCGCCTCGCCGTCGATGCGAATGATGTCGCCATCGCGCAGACGCGCCAGCGGACCGCGTGCAGCAGCTTCCGGCGTGACGTGGATGGCGGCGGGAATTTTTCCGGATGCGCCAGACAGGCGGCCGTCAGTGACCAGGGCCACGCGCCGGCCCTGGTTCTGCATCATCCCGAGTAGTGGCGTCAGGCTGTGCATCTCGGGCATGCCATTGGCACGCGGCCCCTGGAAGCGCACCACGGCGACGAAATCGCGCGGAAGGGCGTCGGCCGCATGCAGGCGATTGAGCGCCTGCGGGTTGTCCACCACCACGGCCGGCGCCTGGATGATGCGTTGCCCGGGCACGACGGCGGACAGTTTCATCATGGCGCGGCCAAGCTTGCCCTGCACCAGGCGCAGGCCACCGGTGGCTTCGAAGGGCTCGGACGCAGGGCGAACCACGGTGTCATCGCCACTGACCGCCGGGCCGTCGACCCAGCACAGGCCGCGCTCGGGAAGACTGGCATCGAACAGGCGCGGCTCGCGTGCATACGCGGCCATGCCGCCATCGGCGATGGTTGCGATGTCGCCGTGCATGAGGCCGGCCTCGAGCAACTCGCGGAACACGAAACCGATGCCACCCGCGGCGGAGAATCGGTTCACGTCGGCAGCGCCATTGGGATACACGCGCGCCAGCAGCGGGACCGCCTGCGCGATTGCATCCATGTCGTCCCAGGTCAGCACGATGCCTGCGGCACGGGCGACAGCGATCCAGTGGATGGTGTGGTTGGTCGAACCACCGGTGGCGGCGAGCGCGACGATGGCATTGACGATCGCGCGCTCGTCCACCAGCCGGCCGATCGGCCGATAGTCGTTGCCAAGGTCGGTCAGCGCCAGCGCGCGCGTCGTCGCGGCATCGGTGAGTGCGTCACGCAGCGGTGTTCCGGGATTGACAAACGACGCCCCGGGCAACTGCAGGCCCATCGCCTCGAGCAATACCTGGTTGGAATTGGCGGTGCCGTAGAACGTGCAAGTGCCGGGCGAGTGGTAGGACGCGGCCTCGGCCTCGAGCAACTCCTCGCGCGTGGCCAGTCCGGCGGCAAAGCGTTCGCGCACTTCGGCCTTCTGCTTGTTCGACAGGCCCGGCGTCATCGGCCCGGCCGGTGCAAACACCACCGGCAGGTGGCCAAAGGCCAGGCTACCGATCAGCAGCCCTGGCACGATCTTGTCGCACACGCCCAGGCACAGCACCGCATCGAACATGTCATGGCTCAGGCCGATTGCCGTGGCCTGCGCGATCACATCGCGCGAGAACAGCGACAGGTCCATGCCCGCGCGTCCCTGGGTCACGCCGTCGCACATCGCCGGCACACCACCGGCCACCTGCGCCGTTGCACCAAGCGCACGCGCTACGGCGCGAATGCGGACCGGATAGTCCTCGAACGGCTGGTGCGCCGAAAGCATGTCGTTGTAGGCGGTGATGATGCCAAGGTTGGGCGTGGCATCACCGCGCAGCCGTGGCTTGTCGCTTTCGGCGGCGGCAAAACCGTGCGCCAGGTTGGCGCAACTGAGCCGGTGCCGCGACGGGCCGGCCGCGCGCATGGCCTCGATGCCTTCAAGATAAGCCTCGCGGGTGCGACGGCTGCGGGCGCGGATGCGCTCGGTGATCTCGTGCAGGATGGGATGCAGGGACATCTAGGGACACCAATGGACGCGCAGCGGCGTGCTGCCGTGGAAGGCCAAACGCACTGGCAACTCGCGCGGGTCGATGCCGTCGAGCGCGCGCTGGAACACGGCCCGCTTGTCATCGCCGCGGATCAGCAGGATTCGCTGGCTGGCGCGCGCCAATGCAGCGGCGCCGAGGGTGATTCGCATCGGCCAGTCGCCGGCTACCGGAGAGCCACTCGCGTCGATGGCGAGATACTCGGCGGGATCGGAAAGCGCGGCATCCAAGCTGGCCATGCCGGGAAACAGGGATGCCGTGTGGCCATCCGGGCCCATGCCCAGCACCAACAGCGTCGGCATGTTCATCGGCGCGTCCGCGTTGGCCATCGCCACGCACTCCGCCAGCGTTGCATCGTCGCGGAGCAGGGGCGAGAACTCGGCCGCGGCGGCCGCGCCCTGTATCAGGGTCTCGCCGACCAGGTAACCATTGCTGTCTGCATCGCCGACCGGCAGCCAGCGCTCGTCCACCAGTCCAATGCAGACCCGTTCCCATTCCAGTTTCTGCAGTGCAAGCGCGCGATAGACCGGCGCCGGCGTGCTGCCGCCCGATAGCAACAGCCGCGCCGCGGCATCTTCGCGCAGGCCACGACGCAACACGCCGGCGATGTCCGTGCAGGCAGCGCGCGTCCAGTCGGCCAGGTTGGCATGGCTGTAGAACAACGGGGGATTGGTGGGGGGCATGCCGTCAGCCACGTCAGCCCACGGTCCGATGGGCAACGCCGGGTCCGGCGGCATGCGTGTAGTCCTGCGCGGCGAATGCGGCCGCACCGAGCAGGCCGGCCTGTGGGTGCACGACGGCCATGATCGGCACCCGCGCCATGGCGTCGGCGAATCGGCCCTTGGCGACGAAGCGCGCGTGGAAGGCGGATGCCTGCAATTGCGCAAGCAACCGAGGTACCAGCCCGCCGGTGAGGAACGCGCCGTCCCATGCACCCAGCGTCAGCACCAGGTCGCCGGTGACGGCGCCAAACACCGCGCAGAACACGTCCAGCGCGCGCACTGCGCGTGCGTCGCGGGCCGCCGCTGCCGCGGTCACGTCGCGCGGCCGCAGCTCCGCGACCGGGACGCCATCGATTTCGCACAGCGCGCGGTGGATATTGACCAGGCCGCCGCCGCTGATCAGCCGCTCATTGGATACGCGATCGAAACGGGCGACCAGGCGCGCGAGCACCGCCATCTCCAGCGCGTCATGCGGCGCGAAGGCGACATGTCCACCCTCGGTTTCCAGTGCAACGCCGCGGCCTTCGCGCACGATCAGCGCGCTCACGCCCAGGCCCGTGCCTGGCCCGATCACTGCGAATGTCGAGTATTTCGCGGGTGGATGGCGCCAGCCGGGTCCGCCCAGGCGCACCAGGTCATCGCCATCGAGCAACTCGACCGCCATCGCCTGCGCGGCAAAGTCGTTTACCAACCGGAGCGTTGCCAGGCCGAGCGCCTTGGCCGTTTCGCTGCGCGAAATCAGCCAGGGATGGTTGGTGATGCGCGCCAGGTCCCCATCAATGCGACCGGCCACCGCGAACACGCCGGTGCCGGGTCGTGGCGCATGCATCTGCTCGAGGTAGTGCAGGCCGGCGTCGTGCAGGTTCGGGAAGTCGGCCACTTCAAATTGCCGGACCGTCTCGGTCAGCAGCGGCGCGGGTGTTTCCAGCTCCGCCAACGCGAAGCGCACATTGGTGCCGCCGATGTCGGCGAGCAATGCCAGCGTCGCGCTGCCGCGCAGCCCGCTCATGGGCCGGCGACCGGACGACTGGACCCGGGCACTGTCACTGGCAGGAAGTCGCTGGCGTCAGCCGGACCCCAAGAGCCAGCCGGATACGGCTTGGCCGCCTGGGACGACTGCGGACAGGCGGCGCTGATGCTGTCGATCCAGGCCCATGCGGCTTCCACTTCCTCACCGGTGACGAACAGGGCCTGGTTGCCGTGCAGCGCATCCAGCAGCAATCGCTCGTAGGCGATCCGGCGCTGCGTGCTGACCGGCATGTTGAGGTCGAGCGTCATCGGCTGCAGTTGCGTGCCGCCCCACTCGGGCGCGGCCAGGCTGCCCATCAAGCCCAGATCGATCGTCTCTTCCGGCTGCAGCCGCATCAACAGGCGATTGGGCACGGCACCGCCATGCGGCGGCTTGTCGAAAATCCAGTGCGAGACCGGCTTGAACGAGACCAGCACCTGGGTCGTGCGTTGCGCCAGGCGCTTGCCAGTGACCAGGCGGAACGGCACGCCCGCCCAGCGCCAGTTGTCG
>JBKJMY010000034.1:0-3507 GCA_046596115.1 Arenimonas sp. | reverse complement strand
GTGATGAATTCATCGTGCTGTACATGGCCGAAGACATCCGGGCCGCGTCGGCGCGACTGGCCGAAGCGCTCAGCGAGGAGATCGAACGGCCCCTGTTGCTCGGCGGCAAGCAGGTGTTTCTCGGCGCCTCGATTGGCATCACGATGTTTCCCTTCGATGCCTATCACGCCGGACAACTGCTGAAGAACGCCGACATTGCGATGTACCAGGCCAAGGTCGCGGGCAAGAATTGCTACCGCTTCTACAGTCGCGCGATGGACCAGGCGGTGGAGCGCCGCGTGCAACTGGAGCAGGACCTGCGCGACTGTAGAAGCGGTAGCAGTTCTTCCCCGCCACCTTGGCCTGGTACATTGCGATGTCGGCATTCTTGAGCAACTGGCCGGCGTGGTAGGCATCGAACGGGAACATGGTGATGCCCACCGACGCGCCCAGGAACACCTGCTTGCCTCCCAGCACCAGGGGTCGCTCGATTTCCTCGATCACGGCCTCGGCCAGGCGCGCCGATGCCGTGCGGATATCGTCGGCCATGTACAGGACGATGAACTCGTCACCGCCGAAGCGCGCAATGTCCGCGCCGCGTGCCTCGAAGCGCTCGAGGATCAGGCGCAGGCGCGTCGCCAGTTGGCTCAGCACCTCGTCGCCCGCCTCGTGCCCCAGCGTGTCATTGACCCGCTTGAAATCATCCAGGTCGATGAACAGCAGCGCCAGTTCACCACTGCTCGCGTGCAAGGTCAGCAGGCGGTCATCGAGCAACTCGCGGAAGCTCAGGCGATTGGCCAGGCCGGTCAGCGGATCGGTGTAGGCCATGCGACGGATGTCGCGGTCATGCTTGGCGATGCCGGCGCGCATGCGCGAGAAGGCAGCCATCATCTGGCCGATCTCGTCATGGCGGTTCGGGTCCAGCGACAGCGGCTGCAGATGTCCCGGCCGGTCCTCCGACATGAACGCGGACAACCGCCGCAGCGGCCCGAACACGCGCCATTCCAGCAAGGCGATCAGGGCTGCGCCGAAGACCGCCATCAGGATCAGCATTGCGACGGACCAACGCTGGTGCCAAGCCACCTCGGCATGGAGGTGTCGGGTGATCGGCTTGAGGATGTTGGCCTGGGTGTCGTTTGCATTCCCGACCGCCATACCGATGCGCACCCCGCCGATGCGCTTGCCAGCGGACAGGATCGGCGCACTGACATCGAGCATGTCACGTGACCACTGGCCAGTGGGACGCGCGGCCTGCAAAGCGGCTTCGGCCAGCGGATCAACCATCGGCTTGCCGACCTGCCGGGTATCGCCGCCCGCTGCCACGATGGTGCCTTCGCGATCGAACACGATGATGTAGTGGATCTGCGCGTGGCGGATCATCTCGCGCGCCATCTCGCCGACGGCCGCCATGTTGCCTGCATCCATCGGCTGGGCTACGGCGTGGGCCAGCTGCACCGACATCCGTGAGCCGCGTTCGATCAGGCTGTCGCGCGCCAGCTCGCGCAGCGCGGAATTGGACAGCTCGAGCACATCGCGGTGGCTGCTGCGTTCGCGCTGCCAGAACACGGCGAACAACCCGAGCAGCACGACGAACAACGCAAACACGACGACCACGAGTTGTCCGCGCAGGCTCCGCAGGAAATGCTTAACTTGCGTCGTCACCCTTTGCTACCCCTGCGTCATCGGCCGTGCAAGCCTAACGGAACATGATGCATTCTGCATCGGTTGCGGCCTCAGCCGTCGCCGCTGCGCAACAGGCGCTGCGTGTCGGAAAAAATGCCGCGCAGGATGCGAAGTTCGCGCGGATCCGGGCGGGCGCGCAGGAACAAGCGCCGCAGGCGCTGGGTCACCATATCGGGCGCCTTGCCCTTGTGGAAGTCGATCTGCTCCAGGAGATCGGCCAGGTGGGCGAAAAAGCTCTCCAGCTCGGCGTGGCTCGCGGGCAACTCGTCCGGGTCGATCGGCTTGGAGTCTGCCGGGCTGGGGTTGAAGCGAGCGGGGTTGACGAGGCTGGAATTGACGAGGGTGGAGCTGTAGAGGCTGGGCTCGGCGGGTCCGGGCGCGCCCAATCCGGGATCGGCATCGCCGGCGGCCAAGCCGAGCATGCGCCACTCATAGGCCAGCACCTGCACCGCCGCCGCCAGGTTGAGTGAGCTATAGACGGGGTCCGAGGGAATCCGGATCGCGCCGTGGCATAGCTGCAGTTCCTCGTTTTCCAGGCCCGTGCGCTCGCGTCCGAACACCAGCGCCACCTCGCGACCCAACGCCTGCTCGTCGCGAAGCCAGCGGGCGCCGGCGCGCGGTTCAAGTTCCGGCATGGGTACGGTGCGGCGACGTGCCGTGCTGGCGAGCACGAGTTGGCAGTCGGCCAGGGCTTCGCCAAGCGTGCCCACCACACGCGCCTCGGCCAGCACATCGTCGGCGCCCGCTGCCAGCGCCCAGGCTTCCGGATCAGGAAACCGCTCGGGTGCCACCAGCACCAGTTGCCGCAAGCCCATTGTCTTCATCGCCCGTGCCGCCGAGCCGATGTTGCCCGGGTGCTGCGTTCCCACCAGCACCACCCGCAGTCCACCTTCCATCGCAACTCTCCCGCCAGACCCAGCTGGTATCATACGAGGCCCTCGGGCTCGACCCGATGCGGTTCTTCGACAACACGCGCGGACGGACAGACCCGATGCAAAAGCCGGTGGTCAATGTGATGGTCAAGGCGGCCCGCCAGGCAGGCAATATCCTGCTGCGGCACATGGGCAAGCTCGAGAGCCTCAGCGTGTTCGAAAAGGGCCCCCAGGACTACGCCAGCGAAGTGGATTCGCTGGCTGAGGCCGCGATCATCAAGGAACTGCGCCGCGCCCACCCCGATATCGCCATCCTGGCCGAAGAGTCCGGCGCGATGGGCAAGGGTCGCCAGACTTTCGTGATCGATCCGCTCGATGGCACCTCCAACTTCCTGCACGGCATCCCGCATTTCTGCATTTCGATCGCCCTGGTCGAGAACGGCGAGCCGACCGACGGAGTGATCTTCGACCCGCTGCGCAACGAGGTGTTCTCGGCCAGCAAGGGCGCCGGCGCCACGCTCAACGATCGCAAGATCCGCGTCGCCGACCGCAAGGACCTCAACGGCGCGATGCTGATCACTGGCTTCCCGCCACGCGAACGGGCACGCCTGGCGCCGCACTTGGAGGCCATCCGCGTCCTGCTCGGCGAGGCCGAGGACATCCGGCGCACCGGCTCGGCCGCGCTCGACCTGGCCTACGTCGCCGCGGGCCGTGCCGACGGTTACTTCGAGGCCGGCATCAAGCCCTGGGACATCGCCGCCGGCATGTTGCTGGTGCGCGAGGCCGGTGGACGCGTCTGCGATTTCCGCGGCCGCGGCGAGAAGCTGCTCGACTGCGGCCAGCTGGTTGCCGGCAACCTGAAGCTGTGCGACGCACTGCAAAAATCGCTCGTGCAGTCCTCGTACGCCAACGCCTTCAACTAGGCGTTTCTCGCCAAGCCAAGGTCGCCGTGGGCGGCGGTAGGCCGGTCGCG
>JBKJMY010000011.1:0-11487 GCA_046596115.1 Arenimonas sp. | reverse complement strand
GAACTACCAGCGAGGTCGAGGTCACGCGCCGACACGGCGCACGCCGCGGCATGTAGCCGCAGCAACGTCGCCGCCTGCGGATACTCGGCATCCTGCGCACCGCCGCGGCCGCGCTTGTCCGCCTCGCAGACCAGGGCGAGCTCGGCGATGCGCTGCGGCTGGCGGAATCCGTCGCAGCGCTGCAGCAGGTCATGCACGGTCTCGGGCCGCAGCTCGTCTAGGCGATGCACGTTGAGATGTTCCCGGCAGGCCATCAGCGCCAGCTGGCGGAAGTCGGTCGGCACCTTGTAGCGATCGCAGACCGCCGTTACCGGGGCCAGGCCGGTGTGTTCGTGCGCAACGTGGCTGGGCAACGCGTCCGCTGGCGTCAGCGCCTTGCCCAGGTCGTGCACCAGCGCTGCGAAACCCACGCGCGCATTGCCGGGGGCCAGCCGCGCCGCCATGTCGCAGACCATCAGGGTGTGTATACCAGCGTCGATTTCCGGATGGTATTGGGCGCGTTGCGGCACGCCAAACAGCGCATCCACTTCCGGCAATAGCCGCGCCAACGCGCCGCACTCGCGCAGCAATTCGATCGCCGCTGCAGGCCGCGGCTGCGCCAGCGCGCGCTGCAATTCCTGCCAAACCCGTTCCGGCACCAGGTGATCGACTTCGCCACGCGCGACCATCTCGCGCATCAGGGCCAGCGTGTCGGGGTGGACGTGGAAACCCAGCGGCGCAAAGCGTGCCAGGAAACGCGCGCCGCGCAGGATGCGCACCGGGTCTTCCGGGAAAGCCGGCGAGACATGGCGCAGCACGCGCGCCTCCAGGTCGGCGACGCCGCCCCATGGATCGACCAGGGCGCCGTCTGCATCCTCGGCAATGGCGTTGACGGTGAAGTCGCGCCGCGCGAGGTCCTGCTCCAGGGTGACATCGGCATCGGCATGGAACACGAAACCGGTATAGCCGGGCGCGGTCTTGCGCTCGGTGCGCGCGAGTGCGTATTCCTCTTGCGTGTCCGGGTGCAGGAACACGGGAAAGTCCTTTCCCACTGGCCGGAAACCATCGGCAAGCATCTGCGCCGGCGTGGCACCGACCACGACGTAATCGCGATCACCCACCGGCGCGCCAAGCAGCCGGTCGCGCACGGCGCCACCGACCAGATAGGTGCGCATGGCGTCAGTGCATCGCCCGGTAGCGTTCGTAGCGGTGCTCTTTGTCGTCCGGCCCGCCCAGGATGTCGGGCAGAACGGCGGACACGCGGATCGGCTCGATGCCAAGGCGATGCAACCCGTCAATGCCGCCAACGGAATCCAGTTGCAGCGAGCGATAGTTGTCGCTGGAAAACGGCTTGCCCGGCACCAGATCGCAGGCAAGGCCCTGCAGCCGGCTCAACAGGTCCGGCAGCGGCAACACCAATCGCCGCAAGCCGAGCTGGCGTGCAGTCATTTGCACGATCTCGCGCAGGGTGAACACATCCGGGCCATACAGCTCAAAGACCTCACCGAAGGTTTGCCGGCTGCGCAAGGCGCGCGCGAACGCTTCGACGACATCGCCCACGTAGACCGGCGCAAAACGGGTGTTCGCGCAGGCCAGGGGCATCACCGGCAACAAGCGCAACAGCGCGCCGAAGCGCGCGAACAGGCCATCGCCCGGGCCAAATACGACCGACGGCTCGAACACGGTCCAATCCAGGCCGGATGCCTTCACCGCCGCTTCGGCCTCACCACGCGACTTGAGGTAGTAACTGTCGCCGCGCCCCGCATTGAGCGAGCTCATCTGCAGCAGGCGATGTGTCCCGCTGGTCTGGCAGGCTGCGATCAACGACTGGGTCAGGGTGACGTGTACGCGCTGGAATCCGCGGCCATCGTCGCCGGCCTCGTTGAGGATGCCGACCAGGTTGATCGCTGCGTCCGCGCCGGCCAGGGCGTCGCCCAACGCGACCGGATCGTAAACGTCGGTGCGCCGCAATTCGGTGCCCGGCGGCACCAGCCGATCGGCATGGACGGCGGGATTGCGGCTGAGCACGGTGACCCGATGCCCGTCGCCGAGGAGACGGGTGACAAGGCGGCGACCGATGAAGCCGGTACCCCCGAGCACCACGATGTGCATGGCTGTCGCGTTCAAGCGCTGTCCTTGTCGGAAACGAAGATGGACCCTGGCCGCCGGGACGCTGGCGAAATCAAGGGGGTACTACGGCGCCGAGGCATCGCAGCGAAATGCGCGCCGCCCGTCACTGCCGGCCAGGCCGCCGAGCATGCGCCCGGTCAGCGGCGCTGCCTGGCTGCCCAGACGCCAATCGTAAACCACGCTGAAGGCGAGCACCCGCGCCACGTACTCGCGGGTTTCCTTGTACGGGATGGTTTCGATGAAAAAATCCGGATCCAGCGTGCCGCGGGCGTCGCGCCAGCGTCCGACCGGCGCCGGCCCGGCGTTGTAGGCGGCGATCGCCAGGTAGGCGCGGCCGTCGAACCGATCAAGCATCTGCCGCAGGTAGGCGGTGCCCAACTGCAGGTTGGTTTCGGGATCGTAGAGGCTCTCGCCACCGGCAAACGGGATACCCAGCTGCTTGGCAGCCAGCGCGCCCGTGCCCGGCAACAGCTGCATCAAGCCGCGCGCGTCTGCGCCAGACCGGGCCCGCGGCATGAAAGAGGATTCCGAGCGGGTCTGTCCTGCAACCCAGGCCGGGTCAAGCGATTGGGCCGCCGAGTAGCGCCGGATTGCCTGGGCGTGATGCAGCGGGAAGCGCAGCGAGTACAAGCGCGAGTCGTCAGGCGCCATGCCTAGGCCAAACACCGCGCGATCGAACCATCCCGCGGTGATGGCGCGCTGCACGGCGACACGCCGGGTGTCGTCGTCCATTGCCTTGACCGCTTCGGACCATTCGCGGGTTGCCGGGTCGATCCGGCCGAGGGCAAACAGGTCGAATGCGCGGGCCAGTCCCGGGCTAGACGCCACGCGGTTGCGCAGCACGGGATCGCTGCGCGGTTCGATCGGGCACAACTGGTACGGCGCCTTGAGCCGGTCGGCGGCAAGCCAGCCGTGGAAGCTCGGACTGCGTGCCGCCTTGGCATACAGCGCACGCGCCGCGTCGCCTTGGCCAAGGCGTTCGCGCAGGCGTGCCTCGAAATACTGCCAGTGAGAATCCTGGCGCTGGGCCGCGGTCATCTTGCCGATCGCGGCGAGCGCGGTGGCATCATCGCCGCGGGTCATCGCATCGCGTACCTGCCACTCGCGCAGCTTGTCGTCGTAGGCCGAATCGGGCACCGCGGCGAGTCGCTCGGCAGCGCCCGGGGCGTAGGACGCCACCGTCCACAAGGCGATCTGGTATGCCACTTTGTTGCGCAAGCTCGCATCCAGCCGGGACGCTGGCAGCGACTGGAACAGTGCCAGCGCCCGGTCCGGATCGCTGCGCGCCAGCTTCGACAGCCCGGCCACCACCACCAGCCTGCCGCGCTCAGCGTCGAGCCAGGCTGCAGGAACCGACGCCGTCGGCGCCTGCAGGTAATCGGCATAGGCGCGCGCCTGGTCGCCCTGATCGGTCGGCAGGCCACTGGCAGCGGCGCGGATGATGCCGGGCTCGCCTTCGTCGATCGCCAGCCCGATGCGCTTCCAGCGCAGGTCCGGACCCAGCGCGCCAATCGCGGCCAGGCGGGCAAGCACCGGGTCGCAGGCATCGGGGAGCGACTTGCCGGTCAGCCAGATTGCGCTGGCATCAGCGCGCCAGGCAGCCGGTTCATCCGGTCCGGACTGCATGCGGGCGCGCAAGTCTGCGCAACGCAGCCCGGCATCGTCACTGCCGCGCCAATCGGCCTTGAAGGCTGCCCAATCTTCGCGCCGGGCGAGCTCGGACAGCCAGGCCGGCCGCAGCCAGCGGCCCGGAGCGGTATCGCCCAGGGACTGCAGCAAGGGATGCACGCTCGCCGGATCGGCGGTCCGAAGCTGCTTGCGGACCACCGACGCCTGCAGCCAGGGATACAACGGGTCGCGCGAATATCGGGTCGCGCCGGCCAGGTCGAGGCTGCCGGCATCGGCGGCGTCAAACGCCGCCTCCAGGTTGCGCATGCGTGCCGGATCCTGCCCCAGCGCAGGCTCCGGGGCCAGCACGGCGAGCAGAGCCAGCGCCAGGGCCAGGGCCGGCACAATTGCGATGGAGGCAAACAGGCTGCGTGAGATCATGGGCACCATTCTCGCCGAAAGTAGGTCGGCGCCAGGTCAAGGATTGCCCGATGCCGATTGAATGGCTGCTGTACCCGCTGCTCGGCGTGGTGGCTGGATTGCTTGCCGGACTGCTCGGCGTTGGCGGCGGACTGGTCCTGGTTGCCGCGCTGGCGCTGCTTCTCCCGGCGCAGGGCGTGCCAGCCGATGCCGCGATGCACGCAGCATTGGCAACGTCCCTGGCGAGCGTCGTCGTCACCGCCTGTGCGTCCGCCTATGCCCACCACAAGCGCGGCGGCGTCCTGTGGCCGAGCGTGGCCTGGCTGCTGCCCGGGCTGCTGCTGGGCGGCTGGCTGGGCAGTGGTATCGCCAAGGGCATCGCCGGGGCCGACCTGCGCTGGTTCGTGGTCGGCTACTGCCTGCTCGCTGCGCTGCAGCTTGCGCTCGACCTGCCGCGCAAGCCGGCCGGCAGCGCGGCGCCAGATGCGGCGGCCCCGGCGCCAACCGGGCCAGGCCTCAGCGTCGCCGGTGCCTTCATCGGCGCGGTCTCGGCCCTGGTCGGGATCGGCGGCGGCAGCATGACCGTGCCCCTGCTGGTCTGGCGCGGGGTCGCGCCGGTCCGGGCGGTTGGTACGTCCAGCGCCTGCGGAATCGCAATCGGGCTGTCGGCGGCGGCTGGCTATGCCAGCGGCGGCGGTGTGCCGGGCATGCCTGCAGGCAGCGTGGGCTTCGTGTTCCTGCCGGCGGCAATCGGGATTGCAGTGACCTCGGTGGCGATGGCGCCATACGGCGCGGCACTCGCGCACCGCGTCCGCCCAGTGACTCTCAAGCGGATTTTTGCCGGCTTCCTGCTGGCGATGGCCGCCGTGCTGGCGTGGTGAGGCGGGTGACGGCGGCGACGGCTCCGCTACCATGCGCGTTGCCCTTCAGGTAAGCCCGATGTCCGTTCCCGCCAACTTCGATGCCCTGTGGCAAGACGCCGCGCTCGCCTACCAGAGCGGCGACCTGCGACGCGCGCAGTCCGCTTGCGACCGCATCCTGGCGTTGGATCCCCTGAACTCCCCTGCCCGGCTGATGGCCGCGAACCTTGCCACGCAGGCCGGCCGACACCGGCAGGCAGTCGAACACGTGCTCGCCGCGACCCAGCGCATCGGGAGACAGACCCTGCAGCACGTAGCAGAACTCGCACTCAAGTTGATCACCGTCGGTGAATATGAATCCGCCGCTGCGCTGGTGCGCAAGATCAACCCGGCCGCGATCAATGCGCCCGGTTCCCTGGCGGAATTTTCCCAGCAACTCAGCCTGCTCGAGCAGCACGACGACGCCCTGCGCTACCTCGATGCGGCGATGTCGCGCGGCCTCGACGGCGACTGGGTGCATTACGTGCATGGCAACTACCTGCGCTTTGTCGGGCGCATGGAGCAGGCTGCCGCTGCCTACGAGCGCAGCATCGCGCGCAGCCCGGATTACGCACTGGCGCACCAGGCGCTGGCGACGCTCGACCCTGGTGGTGATCGTGCGGCGCGCATTGCCCGCATCCGCGCCAGCCTGACGCGCGTGCCGGCCGACTTCCGCGATATCGCCTACCTGCACTACGCGCTGTTCAAGGAACTCGACACACTCGGCGACGTGGACGCAGCTTGGGACGCCCTTGCCGCCGGTGCGCGCGAGAAGAAGCGCGTCGTCGTGCACGATCGCGGCGAAGAACGCGCGCTGTTCCAGGCACTGCAGTCTGCAACCGGCCCCGGCTATCTGCGCGATGACGGCAACCATGACGACGGCCCCACGCCGCTGTTCGTGCTCGGCATGCCGCGCACCGGCACCACCTTGCTCGAGCGCATCCTGGGCGGGCATCCCGGCATTGCGCTATGCGGCGAACTCAACGATTTCCGCATGCAGTACAAGTGGGCCAGCGATCACTACTGCCTCGGCTTCTTCGACCATGAGGCGGTGCGCGCGCTCGACCGGGTGGACTACGCGGCGATCGGCCAACGCTACCAGTCGCATGTCGCGTGGCGACTGGGCGGCGCGCAATGGTTCACCGACAAAAACCCGGGCAACTTCATGATGGCCGGGCCGATCCTGCGCGCCCTGCCGCGCGCGCGCATCATCCACTTGCGGCGCAATCCGATGGACAGCTGCTTTTCCAACCTCAAGGAACTGTTCGGCAGCAACGCCCATCCGTACAGCTACGACTTCGCCGACCTCGATGCGCATTTCCGCAGCTACCGCGGCCTGATGTCGCATTGGCATACGATCGCGCCGGGGCGGATCCTCGACCTGGACTACGAGGCGATGGTGTCGGAACCGGACCAGGCAGCGCGAAAGGTGATGGCCCATTGCGGGCTGGACTACCGGCCGGAACAGATCCGCGTCGAGGACCATGCAGCGCCGGTTTCAACTGCCAGCAGTGCGCAGGTCCGGCAGCCAATCCATCGGCGCAATATCGGTGGCTGGAAGCGCTACGAGCGCCAGCTTGCACCGTTGCAGGCGATGCTTCGCGACGGCGGCGTGGACGCCTGATCGCGGTTGCGTCACCCGGGCCGCTCGGTCATTCCAGTTGCAGGTCCACGTCACCGGAAAAGCTTTCCAGGTGGATGTCGCCCTGGCCAGCGCCGAGTCGCGCATCAAGCGTCTTGCCGGGGCCATGGTCTTGCTTGTGCACCGTGCCGGACGGGCTGCGGATATCACCGCTGAAGGTTTCCACGTACAAGCGTGCGCTGCTGTTGGCCGGCATGCGCAGGCTCAGGTCGCCGCTGAGCGTCTCGGCCTTGAACTTGCCATTCGGCCGCAGCGCCGCGTGCAAGGTTGCATCGCCCGAGACCGTACTCAGCTCGAGCCGATCCAGGCCGAGCGCACCAAGTTCCATATCGCCGGAGACGGTCTCCATCTTCACGTCGCCGGTGATGCCGCCCGACGCGCGCAGCTTGCCGCTGACACTGCTGGCGTCCAGGCGCGAGGTGGTGATGCGCACAATGGCATCGCCGCTCACGCTTTCGACGCTGGCCTGGCCGGGCGACGATGCGGTGATCGTGATCGATCCACTGACGCTTTGCACCTCCAGCTTGCGGCCAGCCATCTGCTGCACATCGATGTCGGCGCTCACGGTGTTGACGTCCACCGACGCACGATTGGGCAGGGTGATCTCGAGCACGGTGGGTTCCGAACTGCCGCCATCGTTGCCCCACAACTTCCAGCCGCCGTTGGGATATTTCACCGAAATGTCGAGCGAGTTGGCGCTGCCTTCGATCAGGAGCTTTTCCGCGCCCTTGCCCAGGCTCCCGGTGATCTTCACCTGCGGCTGCGCCCAGGTCCGGACGATGACCTTGCCCTTGACGTTTTCGATGTGCACGCTGCCATCGATGGGCAGCGGGCGGGTTTGGTTGATCGGTGTCGCGGCAAACGCAGGCGCCGAGAAAGCGACAAGGCCGGCGATGGCGAGATGGCGGACGGACATGATGGTTCTCCTCGGGAGCAGGTAGCGCGTTCGCGCGGGGCAGGTGCCAGCTTGATTGGCTAGCCTGTGATGGCTCGCCTGTGATTGCTAGCCTGTGATGGCTAGCTGGGTCAGAGCGAGCCTTGTTGAGTAGGTCCTGCGCAATTGCTCGAGCAGGAAGACGGAGTCCGGATCGGCCGCGATCGCCTGGCGGATCTGCACGACACTGCGGTCGAGCGACTCCAGCGTCGGCGCCACCTCGGCCGGCACCGGCGCACCCTGGAACTGGCGCAGCGCGGCCTGGTATTCAAGGGTGACGGCGTGCGTTTCCCGGGTGATGACGGTGGCCGAAATATCGCTGCCCTGTGGTGGCGAGGACGTCGTTGACCTCAAGCCTGGCGCTGGCGCTGGCGTTGGCGTTGGCGCTGGCGTTGACGTCGCTGTTGATGTTCTGGCGATCGGTCCCGAGTTAGGTGCAAGCAAGCTGGGTGCAACGCCACCGCGCCAGACCAGG
This sequence comes from Arenimonas sp., assembly GCA_046596115.1. Classification (GTDB taxonomy): domain Bacteria; phylum Pseudomonadota; class Gammaproteobacteria; order Xanthomonadales; family Xanthomonadaceae; genus Arenimonas. Next base: position 3,400 of record JBKJMY010000011.1, on the reverse strand, counting down.
CCGGCAACCAGCAGCACCGATGCCGCGAGTGCAAACGGTGCCAGCCAGCGCGGGCGCTGTGGCGCGCGTTGTCGCGCGATCGCCCCGGAAATCGACGGCCACAGGTCACGGGCCGGATCCAACTCCCGCGGCAACTGCCGCAAGTGCCACTGCAATTCAGTGTCGTGCATGTGCTTCTCCCAGCCGCGTGCGCAACAGGCCGCGCGCGCGATGTAGTTGTGCCTTGGAACTGCCGACCGCCATGCCCAGTTCCGTGGCGATTTCCTCGTGCTTCCACCCCTCGATGTCGTGCAGGACCAGCACGGCGCGGGCGCGCTCGGGCAAGGTGGCGACGGCGCGCTCGAGGTCGAGCTGGTCGCCGATCCGCAGTCCTGCGGTGTCACCAGTCGCCAGGTGTTCGAGCGCCGCATCGCCGGTTTCACGATCCACGCCACCGGCGCGGCCGCGCAATTCCATCAGCGCGGTATTGACGGCCAGGCGATGCAACCAGGTCGAGAACGCGCTTTCAAAACGGAATGCCGGCAGCGCTTGCCAGGCACGGATGAAACTTTCCTGCACCAGGTCTTCGGCCCGCGCGGCCTGGCCGCCGGCGAGGCGCCACAGCACCGCATAAATCCGCCGCGAGTGCCGGCGATACAGCGCCTCGAACGCCGCCGCATCGCCGCGGCCGGCGGCGCGTGCCAGCGCGTGGTCGCCATCGGGCTCGACGGGCGTGTGGACGCTGGGCAATTCCGGGGCCATGGCAGGACGGGGCATAACCACTCCGATGCCCGGACCGGGCGGAGGGTTTAAAGACCCGCAAGCCGTTCCTGCAGCGGGCCCAGCCAGGGTTCAAAGCGGCGCCATGCGGCGATGCCCCGGGTGTGGATCGGTTCGCGGACCTGCGCGCTGCTGGCGGTGTTCACCGGGCGCAGGTTGCTGCCGGGGTCGAGGCAGGCCGGGTCAAACGGCAAGCCGCAGAAGTCCAGGATCCTGCGTGCGCCGCCTTCCGGGTCGCGCGCCAGCGATTCGTAGTCGACGTCCAACACGTAGCCGGGCGCGATGGCGTGCCAGTGATCCATCAGCCGGCGATAGCCGACGTACCAGTCCGCGAGTTCGCGCTGGTCGTAGCTATACGGGCAGGCCGCCGAAAACAGCTCCTTCAGGTTGGAGAAGCAAGTGTCCATCGCGCCGCGGCGCATGTGCACGACTCGCGCGTTGGGCAACGCGCGCTGCAGGAAACCGATGTTGAGGAAGTTGGAGGGCAGCTTGTCGACCAGGAAGGGTCGGCCCGCGGCGCGCCACTGCACGCGCTCGAGGTAGTCGCGACCGAGCACGGCAAAGTCGATCTCATTGACGCGATGCGCCGCTTGGGCGTCGCTTGGGCCGGAGAAATGCCGACCAAGTGCGAGCCGCAAACCGGCCGGGAAGTCATACAGCTCGCCGCCCTCGCTCACCTGGGGGTGGTTACCAAGCATGCGCTCCACCAGCGTCGTGCCCGAGCGATGCATGCCAACGATGAAGATCGGCGTGACGTCGCCAGCGGGCCGCGGCTCAGACAGTGCGTGCCGCGCGTGCGGCGCGTGCGGCTCAGACGGTGCGTGCGCATGCGCATGCGCGGGCAGCCCGCCGAGCGAGTCCATCAGCGCAACGCTGGCGCGCGGGTCATACGCCAGCAGCCGGCGCTTCGCGGCGCAGCCGCGCGCGAGCGCCTGCCAAGCATCATCCACGCGATCCAGCGCATCGAATCGATTGAACAACGCGAACTCCAGGTAGGGCCGATCCGTATCCTGCGCTGGCGCGGCGGCGAGCGACTGCAGTGGCGCGATGGCCGCGGGATCCATGCGCGGCCCAGGCAATTTGCTCAGCGCCCAGTGTGCCTTGGCCGTGGCTGGCGCCAGGCGCAGGCAGTGTCGCAAGTCCTGTTCGGACTGTTCCAGGCGTCCGGCGTACAGATGCATCTGGCTGCGGTTGTAGAGCATGGATGGGTCCACGCCGGCGCGCGCCGCGCGATCAAGCAGCGCACCAGCCAGTTCCTGCTCGCCGACCATGCTCAGCAACGCGGCGAAATCGGCTTCAGCGCCAGCGCTCCACGACGGCAGCGCCAGGCGCGCCGCGGCAACCTCGCGCATTGTCGCGGAGCGATTGAAGTAGGCTAGCCGCTTGCCCAGTTCCACCAGCTCCGCCGGCGTCGATGGCGCCAGGCGCGCGGCACGCACCGTGGCAACGTCTGCGTCGCGATAGTGCCCAAGGCGCAGCAGCGCTGAGGCAAGCCGGAAGTGCACGGCGAGTCGCGTGGATCCGGCGGCGACCAACTCCTGCGCCAACGCAAGCGCGGCGGCATCGTCGCCGGAGCCGCGCAGACCGTCGATGCGGGCCAGGGCATCCGTGCTCATCCGGCCGACTCAGGTTTCGGGTCGGATTCGAGCCATCCGTCGCGGACAAGCAATTGCCGCAACGGCTCCAGTTGCGACGCGTAGCGCCGCCAGGCGTGCACCGCGCGGCCGTGGATCGGCTCACGGACCTGCACGCTGCTCGCGGTAGTGACCGCGGAGCGTGCCGCGGTGACATCAAGGCAGCGCGGATCCCAAGCGATGCCGCAATGCGCGAGGATGCGCCGCGCCCAGGCTTCCGGGTCGGCGACCAGGGCTTCATAGGGCACATCCAGGATGCGGCCCGGGAAACAGCGGTGCCAGTGCGCCATCAAGTGCCGGTAACGCGTGTAGTGCGCGGCCAACGTGTCGAGCGCATAGCTGTAAGGATAGGCGTCGGTGAACAGCTCCTTGAGGTTGGACAGGCAGGTGTCCATGGGGTTGCGCACCATGTGCAGGATGGGCGCCCGCGGTAGCGCATCTGCAATGAAACCGACGTTGGCGAAATTCATCGGCAGCTTGTCGGTAAACCAGGCCTTGTCGCCGGCACGCCAGCTGGCATGCGCCAGGTAGCGGCGCCCCAGTGAATCCCGCTCGCCCGATGCATGGGCGCCGCGGATCACGGCGGCATCGAGGAAGGATCGCGAAAAGCGGTCGGCTTGCCAGCGCAGTTGCAACGGCAGGTCGTCAAGCTCGCCGGCATCTGCGACTGCACCGGTTCCGGCGAGGATGCGCTCCAGCAGGGTCGTGCCCGTGCGCGGCATGCCGACGATGAAGATCGGCGTCGCCGCTGCAGGCGTCGGGATCGCGAGTGTCGCGGTCGCAGGTATCGCCTGCCCCGCGTCCGCGGGCGCCCACAGGGATTGGAGGGCTTCGAACGCACCTGTCTCATCCGGCGGCGCGCGACCAACAGGCACCGCGGCCAGCAGCCTGCGCTTCGCATCGCAGCCTGCCATCAAGGCAGCCCAGGCGTGGTCGGTCTGCCCAAGGTCGTCGAGTTCCTTAAACAGCGCGAATGCGAGATAAGCCCGCGCCGCGGGATCGGCGGC